>CAXTPM010000205.1:0-7622 GCA_964245865.1 uncultured Fimbriiglobus sp.
GCGTTCCTGGCCGTCGGCGCGTTCCAAGATTTAGGGCTGGCCGTGCCCGAACCGGCCGGGATTCTGGCGAGTATCAACGCCCTGAAGTGCGACGACGGCGGCTACGCCAACCAGCGCGACGTGCCGATGGGGCTGACCCCCTCGACGGCCGCGGCGGTGGCGCTCAAGCGGCAACTCGGCGGCGCGATCGAGCCGGGACTGGCCGAGTGGCTGCTGGCCCGGCACTCGCCCGACGGCGGCTTCTTCGCCACGCCATTGGCCCCGATGCCGGACCTGCTCTCGACCGCGACGGCGCTGCACGCCCTGAGTAGTTTGCACGCCAACTTCGACGCGGTGCGCGAGCCGTGCCTGGACTTCCTCGACACCCTCTGGAGCGCTCGCGGCGGCTTCCACGGGCACTGGGCCGACGACTACCTCGATTGCGAGTACACCTACTACGCCCTTTTGGCGCTGGGGCACCTGAGCGTGTGAGGCCGGCAGGCTGGACGACCCGCCGCCGGGCGACTAAACTCTCCCGCGTCCCCCGTTCCGCGCCCCGCGAGAATCCGAACCTAGTTTTCCTGCGCGAGCAGGGGGCCGATGTTGCGTCGGCCTTGCGCATGCCAGTCATGCGACCCGGCGGAGGCTGTTCCAGCGGCGCTATCGGAAGTATTCCACCCGGTCAGCGCAGTGCCTGGTTCAACCCCGCCAACCGTGGTTCACTGCGCTGACCGGGTGGAATACTTCCGGCGCCGCCGTGAGCCTCCGGCCGTCCCAGGCCGGGTAGTAGGACGGGTCCGAGCAGGCGCGGGGCGGGGGCACTAAAGCAAGTGATCCGCGGGGGAGTTGATCGGCCTCGTCGGGGAGACCTCACCCCCCGGCCCCCTCTCCCTTTGACGGGAGAGGGGGAGAAACTTACTGGGCAAGTGTCTCCGGGGGGCTAGCCATTGCTTGATGCTGGCACGCACGCTCACCCCCTCTCCCGTCAAAGGGAGAGGGGGCCGGGGGGTGAGGTCTCCCCGACGGGGCCGATCAGCCACGCCCTCGCCAACACCCGCGCCCACCTCCTTGCCCAGCGCGACCCCGCCGGCCACTGGGTCGGCGAACTCTCCAGTTCGGCGCTCTCGACCGCCACCGCGTGCTTCACGCTGAGTCTCGCCGGGGTCCGCCCCGACCTGGTGAGCGCCGGGCGCCGCTGGCTCGTCGCCACGCAGAACGCCGACGGCGGCTGGGGCGACACCCCCCAAAGTTTCAGCAATCTGCCGACATCCGCCTTGTGTTGGGCCGCCCTCCCCTCGGCCGAGTTCCCCGCCGAAACCGCCAGGGTCGAAGCCTACATCGCCCGCCAAGCCGGGAGCCTCGCCCCGGCCGCGCTCTCCGGTGAACTGGCGCGACGCTACGGCAAAGACCGCACGTTCTCCGTGCCGATCCTCACGATGTTGGCACTCGCCGGGCGCCTCGGCCCCGACCCCTGGCGGCACGTCCCGCAACTCCCCGCCCAACTGGCGGCGCTGCCGTTCCGCTTCTTTCAAGTGGTGAAGCTGCCGGTGGTCAGCTACGCCCTGCCGGCGCTCATCGCCATCGGGCTGGTGCGGCGCACGCTGCGGCCGAGTTTGAACCCGGTGCGGCCGCTGCGCGCGGCCCTCACGCCAAGGCTGCTGCGCGTACTGCGTGCGATCCAGCCGAGTACCGGCGGCTACCTTGAAGCCACGCCGCTGACGAGCTTCGTGACGATGAGCCTCGTGGGCGCCAAACTCGACACTCCAGTGGTGGCCGAAGGCTTGCGCTTCCTGGTCGATCAGGCCCGCCCCGACGGCAGTTGGCCGATCGACTCGAACCTCGCCACCTGGGGCACCACCCTGGCGACCCGCGCCCTCGGCGGCGACTTCGACACCGCCGACGCGGTGCGATCTTGGCTGTTGAATCAGCAGTACCGCAAAGTCCACCCCTACACGCAGTCGCCGCCGGGCGGGTGGGCGTGGACCGACCTCCCCGGCGGGGTGCCCGACGGCGACGACACGCCGGGCGCCTTGCTGGCCCTGCACGCCCTCGGGCCGGACCTCGTGCCGATGGATGCAGTCGAGGCGGGGGTGAATTGGCTCTTGAACTTGCAGAACCGCGACGGCGGGGTGCCGACGTTCTGCCGGGGGTGGGGCGCGCTGCCGTTCGACCGCAGCAGCAACGACCTCACCGCGCACACATTACTCGCGTGGCACGCCTATCGCCCGCAGCTCCCGGCCGGCACGCAGGCCCGCATCGACCGCCAGACCCGCCGCGCCGTCACTTACCTGATGCGCACGCAGCACCAATCGGGCGAAACGGCCGGGGCGTGGGAGCCGCTGTGGTTCGGCAACGAGCACGCCTCGGAGACGCCGAACCTCACTTACGGGACCAGCCGGGTGTGCAAACTCCTGGAGTGCGCCGCCGACTGGCCGGCCGACTTCACGTCGGCGCTGCGGCGCGGCCAGGACTACCTGCTGCGTAGCCAGCACGAAAGTGGGGGCTGGGGCGGGCGCGCCGGCACGCCGCCGGGCGTCGAGGAAACCGCGCTGGCTCTGGACGGCCTGTTGAGTTCGCCCTGCGCCGCCGACCGGGCGGCGGTGGAGCGGGGGGTGGCGTGGCTCGTTCAGGCGACTGAGGGCGGCACGCGCTTCGAGCCGGCGCCCATTGGGTTCTACTTCGCCAACCTGTGGTATTCCGAGAGGCTGTACCCGGTGATTTTCGCGGCGCAGGCGCTGCGCCGGTGGGGGGAGTTCTCGGGGTAGGGCGCGGGAATCGGCAAAACTTTGCGCGGTTGTCGGAATCGCCTTGCCAATTCCACGCCGAAATGCTTCAATCTCTTCAATTCGTCTCAAGTAGGTTGGGTGTCCCCGCGCCCTCGCCCTCGTCTCAATCGCCCGGAGACCGCACCGTGACTTCGCTCCGCCGCCTGCGCCGTGACCTCGCCCGCGCCCTGTTCGGCGCCCCGCCTCTTGCAACCGGCCGGCCCCCCGCCGGGCGACCTCGGGCACTCCTGGGCGACGGGCTGCTCGAGGACCGCCTCCCCCCCGGCGACGTGTTCTGGTCGGCGCTCGACGCGCTGCCCGCCTCGCCGGCCGCTTCGGCGCGCGTGCCGGCCCAGTCGGCCCCGACGCTGCGGGGGGGGCCGGCGTTCGCGGCGCTGCCCGAGTCGGCCCCAGCGCTAACGGCGGGGCGACCCGTTGCGACCGCCGCGGCCTCGTCGGGCCAGTCGCAGCCGACCCGGCCCGCCGCGCGCCCCGCGCTCGAGTTGCCCGAGGGCGTGACCGTCACGTCGGCGAAGTTCGTCTCGATCGCGCCGCAGCCGCCCAAGGCCGAAGTCACCGGCCCGGCCGCGGCGACCCCCTACGCCGCGGCGGCGAGTCCGATTACTGTGGTGCAGCCGGGCGTGAGCGCCGCGCCGGAGTCGCAGTCGCCCACGTCGGCCGGGGTCTCGTTCGCGCCCGCTCGGGTCGTCGGCACCCCCGTCGGCGTGGTGGCCGATCCGGGGGACGAGAAGGTGGTGACTCCGCCGACGCGCACCCCCGTGGTGCCGGTCCCTCCGTCGCCCTACCCGTACCACTACGTCGCGGACGGGCAGGAGGTCGGCCTGACGATCAGCCCGACGCGGGTGGCGATCGGCTTCGCGGCCCAGCCCGTCGTGGGCCAGGCGTTCGCGGGGCTGAGCTACGTGCGGGGCGTGACCGCCAACGTCGCGGTGTACGAGGGGACCGGCGCCGGCTCGGAGCGCTCGCTGGCGCGCCTGGCGACGACCCGCGGGGTGCAGTTCGCGGTGCCGGTGTTCGTCGCGCCGAAGTCCGACTCCGAGGCGGTGCTTTTGAACGAGGTGGTCGTCGCGCTGAAGCCCGGCGTGACCGAGGCGCAGTTTTTCACGGGCAACGCGAAGTTCAGCTCGCACCGGCCGCTGGTGGGCACGGCGGACCAGTTCGTCGCCACCGTGGTGGCCGGGCGCGGGGTCGAAGCGCTCGGGGTGAGCAACGCGCTCGCGGCGGACCCGAAGTTGAGCTGGGCGTCGCCCAACTTCTACCAGAACTGGCAGCGGTTCGCCACGCCCAACGACCCGCGCTTCACGAACGAGTGGCACCTGCACAACACCGGCCAGAGTGGTGGCCTGGTCGATGCTGACTCGGACCTGCCCGAGGCCTGGGACGTGAACCCCGGCGGCAGCGCCACGATCACCGTCGCGGTGGTGGACGACGGCGTGCCGACCGGTCACCCCGACCTGCTGAACTGGGTCAACCCCGGCGAGACGGCGGGCGACGGCGTCGATAACGACGGCAACGGCTTCATCGACGACGTGAACGGCTGGAACTTCGTTGCGGGCAACAACAAGTCGGGGCCGAACTTCGCCACCGACATGCACGGCACCTCGGTCTCGGGGGTCGCGGCGGCCGTGGGGGACAACAAGGTCGGGGTCGCCGGGGCGGCGTACAAGTCGCCGGTGATGGGGGTCAAGATTTTCGACGGCCCCGATGTCGCCAGCGACGCGGGCATCGCCGGGGCCATCTACTACGCCGCCGGCAGCACCAAGGACGGCAAGGGCACCTGGAAGTCGGCCGACATCGTGAACAACTCGTGGGGCGGCGGCTCGGTCAGCCCGGCCATCAACGCCGCCTTCGCCTACGCCAGTGGCTTCGGGCGGCAGGGCAAGGGGGCGGCGAACTTCATCTCCAGCGGCAACAGCGGCACCGGCACCGTCAGCTACCCGGCGAGCCTCTCGGCCAGCATCGCCGGGGTGATCTCCGTCGGGGCGACAAACAACAAAGGGGGCCGCTCCAACTACAGCCAGTTCGGCACCGCGTTGGACCTCGTGACTCCCAGCGGCGACCAGCGAGCCGGATACCTGAACATCGACACCACCGACCGCATCGGGGACGACGGCTACGCAAAGGGTGACTACACCGGCACGGGCCTGCAGGGGTTCAGCGGCACCTCCTCGGCCGCGCCCCTGGCCAGCGGCATCGGCGCCTTGGTCCTCGCCCAGGCCGGGGCCAAGGGGGTGACGATCAGCGCCCCCCAGTTGCGCGGCATGCTCCGCAACGACACCGACCTGATCGGCGGCGCGTCCTACAGCCTCGCCGCCGGCCAGACTAGTGAGTTCGGCCGCGGGCGGCTCAACGCTTTCACCGCCGTGAGCGGCGTCGGCAAGGCCGAGATTTCTGTCACGAACACCACCACCGACTTCGCCAGCGGCGCGACCCCGGTCAACTTCGGCAACGTCGTCACCGGCAACACGAAGTCCGTAACGCTGCGTGTCCGCAACCAGGGGACCGAGCCGCTAGACCTCGCCGGGTTCACTGCCACCGGCCCCGGCTTCTCCGCGGCCGCGCCCGCGACCAGCCGCCTGGGCATCGGCGAGGCGACGACATTCTCGCTCGCCTTCACCCCGGACGTGCGCGGCACGGTGACGGGCGCGATCGTCATCTCCAGCAACGACGCCGACGAGGCGAGTTTCGTCATCCCCACGACCGGCACGGGCATCTCCCCGCAGGTCGGCGGGCGCGTGTTCGAGGACTGGAACGGCGACGGGCAACGCTCGGCCAACGACCCCGGCCTCGGCGGGCGCGTCGTCTTTGCCGACCTCAACGGCAACGGCCAGCTCGACGTGACCGGCGGCGCCAGCTACGCCAGTGTCGCGCCGTTCACCATTCTGGACAAGAACACCACCAAGGGGATCACCCAAGTCAGCGGGGTCGCGCGGCCGATCACCGATGTCAACGTCCGGCTGAACATTGCCCACACCTACGACTCGGACCTGACGGTCACCCTGATTAGCCCCGACGGCACGCGCGTGAAGCTGTTCCAGGACATCGGCGGCGCGGGGCGCAACTTTACCGGCACCGTGCTCGATGACCAGGCCGACGTGACCATCGGCGCCCTAGGCACGGTGGCTCCGTTCGCCGGGAGCTACCAGCCCCAGGAGAGCCTCGGGGCGTTCCTGGGCAAGTCAGCCAACGGCGCCTGGACGCTCGAGGTGACCGACGGCTTCACCGGCGACACCGGCCGCGTCGCCGGCTGGTCGCTCGACTTCACGACCACCGAGCCGAGCGCCACGACCACCGCCGCCGGCGTGTACGGCCTGTTCGACCTGCCGCCGGGGGACTACCCGGTTCGCTACGCGGCCGCGGCGGGGTACGTCTTCACCTCGGCGCGGGGCGGCGCCCTCGCCGCGACCGTCGCTGGCCCGGCCACGACGCTCGCGGACTACGACTTCGCCGTGGCCAAGAACAACCGCTTCTACGGCAACGTCTTCGCCGACGCGAGCGGCGACGGGGTGCGGCAGGCCGGCGAGACCCCGCTGGCCGGGCGCACGGCGTTCCTGGACGTGAACGACAACGGGGTGCGCGACCCCGCGACCACGGCCACCTACTCCAACCCGGCCCCGCTGGCGATCCCCTTCGGCCGGCCGCTCGGGGCGATCCGCCTCGCCCCGACCGTGACCGTCGCCGCGCCGGGCCAGGTGGTGGCCCTGACGGTGAACTTCGACATCAGCCACACCTGGGATGCGGACCTCGACCTGTTCCTGGTCGCGCCGGACGGCACGCGCGTCAAGCTCTTCGGCGGGGTCGGGCGCAACGAGGACAACTTCACCAACACTACGCTCGACGACTCCGCCGCGCGGGTGATCGGCGCGGCCGGCACCGCGGCACCCTTCACCGGCGCCTACCGGCCGCAGAACGCGCTCGCGGCGTTCAACGGTCGCCGCTCCGACGGGGTCTGGACGCTCGAAGTCGTCGATACCTTCCCCGGCCTCGACGGCGGGTCGTTCAACGGCTTCTCGCTGACGATCACCACCCGAGAGCCGTCGGCGGTCTCCGATGCCCTCGGCAACTTCTTCCTCGACCTGCCGGCCGGCCCGAACACCGTGCGGCTGATCCCGCAGGGCGGCTCGGCGATCACCACCCCCGCCGGCGGGGCGTACACCGTCACCGCCGCCGGCGCGCCGATCTTCGAGCGGCTGTTCGGCGTGAAGTAGTTTCCGGCGCGACTCCCGTCACGCAAAAAGCCCAGGGGCCACCACCCCTGGGCTTTTTGCGCGCCCCGCCCGGCGTCAGACCCGGTACGCGCCCCACACGCCGACGCCCTCCTCGACACTTACGCTCAGGGCGTCGGGCCGGGCGAACCCCTCCGCGGCGAGTGCCGAGAGTAGATTCTCCGCGACGTACTTCGCCAGCAACTCGGCCGTGGTGTTCTCGATGTCCAAAAGCGCGCAGTCGTCCTCGGGGAAGACCCAGCGCCTCTCGGCGTAGCGCAGCAGCACCTCGCCGCCCTTCCACTCGACACTGACGACGGGGTTGCGCGTGGCGACGAGCATCCGGTGGTCGAGGGAGTCGGTAATGACTTTCGCAAGCCGCGTCAAGGCAATGAAGTCGATGACGTAGTGGTCCGTCGTGAGCGGCCCCTCGACCACGACCTCCGCGCGGTAGTTGTGGCCGTGGAGGCGCTCGCAGCGGTGCCCCGCGAAGCTGATGAAGTGGCCGCTGCTGAACAGGAGCCGCTCGCCGCCGACGCGCACCGAGTAGCGGCCGACTGGGGTGGTGTCACTCATCGCTCGCCTCGGCCGGGTCGGGGACTAGCCAGGTGCCGCCGTCGCCCCACGCGAACGGCTCGGGGACGCCGCCGTC
>CAXTPM010000205.1:7632-8291 GCA_964245865.1 uncultured Fimbriiglobus sp.
CCGCCGTCGAGGTACCACGCGAACAGCGCGGCGCCCAGCAGGTCGGCCGTGGTGCCGGGGTTCAGCCGCGCGGCCGGGTTCCGCAGGCGCCGGTCGAGCCGCCGCGCGAGCCGGCGCCCGGCGGCGGTGGCGAGTCCGCCGGCGCGGCAGACCTCTTCCGCCTCGGCGCGCGCCGCCTCGGCGACTGCGGCGCCGCGCTTGCGCGCGATCAGGCTGTCGGGCCAGCCGGCGAGTCGGTCGAGTTGGGCGTGCAGAATCGCCGCCTCGCGCGAGCCGAACCGGGCGTAGCCGTCGCGCAAACTCGTCTGGACCGGGCCGAGCACGTCGGCGAAGTCGGTAGCGTACTGGCGGGCGATGTCGTCGCGGGTTTCGGCCAGGCGCATGGCGTCCAGGAGCGTGATGGCGGGGTCGTCGGCCACGTCGGCCTCGCTCGCCGTGCCGAGTCCGCCGGGGTTCGCCAGGCGGATGGCGCGGTAGGCGAGTGCCGCGTCGGCAACGGTCAGGCCACTCAAGAGAGCGGGCAGTTCGGCGGCGAGGTCGCCGCGCGTCGCGGCCAGGGCCATCGGCGCGAGCAGGAGCGCGAGGCCGAGGTTGGTGTTGGCCGAAGTCACGCGCCGGCGGGCCTCGACGGCGGATAAGATCAGACCGCCGGCGGTCGC
>CAXTPM010000206.1:0-8224 GCA_964245865.1 uncultured Fimbriiglobus sp.
ATACGCACCCCAGTTAACGTCTTCCCGTTTGTCGTCATGTCGATAGTGTGACCTCCCCGACCCGGAGGCAGCAGATGCGCGTCGAACCCCGACACGCGCCTGAGGAGTTGGCCGCGCTGGCCCGCCGGGAGCCGTCGGGCCGCGTCGCCCGCCGCCTCCGGGCCGTGCGGCTGGCGGTGCTGGGGGCGACCGCCGAGGCCGTGGGGCCGCTGGTGCTGCTCTCCGGACGGCAGGTCAGGACCTGGGTCGCGCGCTACAACGCCGGCGGGGCCGAGTCCTTGGCCGACCGGCCGGGGCGCGGCCGCAAGCCCCCGCTCACCGGCGAGCAGGAGTCGCGCCTGGCCGACCGGCTGCGGGCCGGGCCGACCGGGGCCGACGGCGGCGTGTGCGCCCTGCGCGGCGCGGACGTGCGGCGCATCCTCGCCGAGGAGTCCGGCGTCCGGCGCTGCTTACGAGCGGTGTACGACCCGCTGCACAAGCTCGGCCTCGGGCCGCTCCGGCCGCGCCCGGCGCACCCCGGCGCCGACCCCGAGGCGCGCGGGCCCTTCAAAAAAGTCTGCCCGAGCGGGTCGCCGCCGTCGCGGCCACCCACCCCGGCGAGGAAGTCGAGGTCTGGTTCGCCGACGAGGCGCGGTTCGGGCAGAAGGGCACCCTGACTCGGGTGTGGGCCGCTCGGGGGTCGCGGCCGACGGCGCCCAAGCAGACGGCCTACGCCAACCTGCACGTGCTGAGCGCCGTGTGCCCGGCGACGGGCGCGGCCGAGGGCTTGGTGGCCGAGTCGCTCGACACGCGCACCGTGCCGGCTCTCCTAGACCAGCTCTCGGCCGCGACTCCAGAGGGCACGCACGTCGTGCTGGTGTGGGACGGGGCGGGGTACCACTCCGCGAGCAAGTCCCTGCGGGTGCCGGCGAACGTGACCCCGGTCACATTGCCGCCCTACTCCCCGGAGTTGAACCCCGTCGAGCGGCTGTGGCACTACCTCCGGGAGCACTACTGGTCGAACCGCGTGTACGAGGACTACGCGGCGCTGGAGCGGGCCGCGCTGGACGCCTGGCGTCGAGGCAGACCCGCCGCCAGGCGCGTCAAGACGCTATGCCGCTGCGAGTACCTGCAAGCGGGAAGTTGATAAATGGGATGCGTATCAGACGGCATCCCACACGAAGGCGATGAACAGGTGCCCCTCGTCCGGGCTGATGACCGCTGGCTCAAAGCCGGTCGCCTGGTCGATCAACTTCTCGATGACCGAGCGGCGGTCGATGCCGAGTGAGCAGCTGGAGTACCGCCTTGGCAGCCGGTCGCCCTCCAGTCCTTCCGGGTGGAGGTGGAGTTCGCCTTCTGGCGGCTCCACGCCGAAGGGCTCGCGCCGGATCAGGTGACGTTCGAGGGGCGGAACCTCGACGCCCTCGCCGGGCTCACGGCCCCGCTGGTGGCACTCGGCGTCGCCAAGGGGCTGATCGGCCGGCGGGCGGTCGCGGCGTGGAACCTGGCCGGGCTGGCGCTGCTGTTCAACGCGATCGGGACGGTCGCCACGTCCGCCCCCGGCCCACTCCACCTGGACTGGGGCGGGGAGCCGTTTGCCGCGGTCGCGTCGTGGCCGGTGGTCTGGATCCCCGCGCTGCTCGCCCCGGCCGCGATCTTCCTGCACGCCGTTTCGATCGCCCAGTCCCTTTCGGGTAAGGCGAAGTGAGTGATTTGCCACAGTGGAGCGAACCACCTTAACCGGATACGATCATGAAAGTGATGGCCATCCGCACGCTGAAGCCCCTCACCCCGGACCAGCGCCAGGAGTACATGCCGGCGGAAGTGCCGGCGACGCTCCAGCCTTACCTCGACGGGAAGATGGATCAGTTCTGGCTCCGGGAGCAGGAGGCGGGCGTCATCTTCCTGATGAGCGTGGACTCGGTCGAGGAGGCGGACCGGCTGCTCAAGGCGCTGCCGCTGGGAGAGGCCGAACTGCTGACCTTCGATCTGGTGCCGGTCGGCCCGTTGCTGCCGCTGGGCATGCTGATGCCGCGTTAGCGAACCGATCCGTCACGTTGCCTCCCTACGGACTTTGACACCCGGCCCGGCCGCCGTTAACCTCGCCAGCCGCCCGAGGGGCCGGGCCCGCCCCGGCCGGGCGCCCCGACGTGACGGAGAAGCGACATGCAGAAGCCGGCCAAGAACACGGTCTGCCTCTGGTTCGATGGGACCGCCGAGGACGCGGCGCGGTTCTACGCCGAGACGTTCCCCGACTCGGCCGTGCGGGCGGTCCATCGCGCGCCGGGCGACTACCCGGCCGGGAAGGCGGGGGACGTGCTGACGGTCGAGTTCACCGTACTCGGGGTCCCGTGCCTGGGGCTCAACGGCGGGCCCATGTTCAAGCACACCGAGGCGTTCTCGTTCCAGGTGGCGACCGTCGATCAGGCGGAGACGGACCGGTACTGGGACGCGATCGTCGGCGGCGGCGGCATAGAGAGCGCGTGCGGCTGGTGCAAGGACAAGTGGGGCGTGTCCTGGCAGATCACGCCGGTGGCCCTGACCGAGGCGATCTCGCACCCCGACCCCGCGGCCGCCGGGCGGGCGTTCGACGCGATGATGACGATGCGGAAGATCGACATTGCCGCGATCGAGGCGGCGGTACGCGGCTGAACTGACAGGCCTTGTTCGGATCAGCCACGCCCCAGAACTTCTCGTAACGATAAGTGGAGAGCGCCGATGAAGTGGAACCCGCACCTGACCTTCGACGGCCGGTGCAAGGAGGCGTTCGAGTTCTACAAGACGTGCCTGGGCGGCAAGGTCGTCGCCATGGTCGGCTACGCCGACATGCCCGGCGCGGAGGACGTACCCGCCGCCCTGCGCGGCCGGGTCATGCACGCCCGCCTCGTCCGGGGCGACCAGGTGCTGATGGGCAGCGACGCCCACCCCGGCACGGGGCCGTACGAGGGGATCAGGGCCTGCGACGTGGCGGTGCGGGTCGACACCCCGGCCGAGGCCGAGCGGGTGTTCGCGGCGCTCGCGGAGGGCGGCGTGGTGCAGATGCCGATCGGGGAGACCCCCTGGTCCGCCCGCTTCGGCATGGTCACCGACAAGTTCGGCGTCCCGTGGATGGTCAACTGCGAGCCGGCCGCGGGGGCGTAACGAGCTACCGGCCGCGCTTGATTGCGCAGACGCTGGCAGGCAAGTTCGCACGGTTTAGCGCCGTTGACTGATGTCCCGGCAGAGAAGTGGCAGAGAATCCGCGCCAACGGGTTGCAAAACAAGGCAAATCTTGGTAAGCTATTTCCGACTCAGCCGCACCCCACGAGACCCTGAAACCCTACAATTTCTAGTATTTCAAGCGTGTTTTCGGCCGGCAGAGATGCGGACTGAAAATCGCTAGGTCGCCGGATCATACCCGGCTCCGACCACTGCAAACATTTCCGGGCCGCGCCCGTTGCGTCACCACCACGCGGGGGCCGGGCATGATTGCCGCACTTTTTGCGCTGTCTCTATTTCAGCCAGCACCTGCGTCGAAACTGCCAGCCGGCGCGGTCCTGCGCCTCGGCCCGGCGGCGTTCCACCACGGCGCGGTCTGGGCGTGGTGGGCGCCCGACAGGCCGCTTATTGTGTCGCCGGATCGGACCCGCGTGGCGGTGCGGCTGCCCCCGCCGGGCGACCCGAGCGGGCCGAGCGGTGGAGTCGCCGAGTTCGACGCGCGGAGCGGCCTGCTACTCACGCGGCACGACGCCGAGGCGCCGCTGGCCTACTCGCCCGACGGCCACACGCTAGCGGTGATCGGCCGGGCCGACGAGGGCGGCGGGGGGACGACAATCTTCCTCGACACCCGCACCGGCTTGGAGCGCGGCCGCACCCCGGCGTGGGACAGCCTCGAACTCGTCTTCGCCGCGTTCGCCGGCCCGCGCTACTTCGTTTGGTCCGACAACAACGAAGAACTCACCCGCGTCTACGACCTCGCCGCCGGGGCCGAGGCGTACACCCTCCCGCGGCCGGGGCGCGGCGGCCCCGGCTCGCACGCCGTGTCGCCCGACGGCCGGTTCCTCGCCGCGTTCGAGCAGGGCGAGATGTCCGATGGCACCACGCTGGCCGTGTACGAGGTTCCCACCGGCCGGCTCGTCTCGCGCACGCCGGCGCCCGACCACTCCGGCTGGGGCCGGATCGCATTCGCCCCCGGCGGCGCGTCGCTTGTCGCCGAGGAGGACCGCCAGTTCGCCCGCTACGCCGTCCCCGGCGGGGAACTCCTCGGCCACCTCGACAAGCCCAGTCCGGCCGACGAGACCGGGCGGGCCGGGTGGGATTTGGCGGTGGGCGACGACGCGGTCTACCTGCTGCGGCCCGGCGTGGGCGGGGCACTCGAAGCGTTCGACGTGGTAACCGAGCTGCGGGCGGCATTCCCCCTGCCATCGCCGATGGGCGTCTCCGGGCAGCCGGGGGCGGGCGACCGCTACGCCGCCGCGACCGGGGCGCGCTTCGGGGTCTGGGACTTGCGCACCGGCCGGCCCCGGCACCAGCCGGCGGCGATCCACGCCCCCGTGGTCGGGGTCGCCCTCCTGGCCGACGGCCGCGCGGTCACGCTCGAGTCGGACGCCTTCCGCGCCCACGACCGGGACGGCCACCAACTCGACCTGCGGGCGAACGCGGCGCGCACCTGGGACGCGGCCGGGCGGCAGGTCGGGCTGGTGGAAACGCCGCCCGCCGAGGCGAACTGCGGGCCGGCCCTCGCCCCCGGCGGCTCGCACGTCTGGTACTCCGCCGGCGCGGGGCGCGCCCGGCTCGCCGATCTCGCCACCGGCCGCAGCCGCCGCGCCCCCGCCTCGCCTGATGGGGCCGTGCCGGTCTTCGGCCCCGGCGCCCGCTCGCTGGCCTACCCCGGCAAAGCCCTGTCGCTCTGGGACGGCGCAACCCTGTGGGAACTGTGGGCCGGCACGCCCGACTCGGCGCTCGCCGGCGCCACGACGTTCGGCCCCGGCGACCGGCTCTACGCCTTCGGCAGCGGCGACGACATCTGGGAGTGGGATGCCGCCAGCGGCAAGCGACTGCGGCCGCTGAAAGGTCACGCCGACTTCGCGTTCTGGCAACACACCGAGTTCCTGGCCAACTCCCCGACGGACGACCCCAAACCGGGGCACCAGGGGTACGCCAGCGCCCTGGCCGTCACCCCCGACGGGCGGCGGCTGGTGAGCGCCGACTTCGGCTCGGTGCGCCTGTGGGACTTGGAACTGGGACAAGAGTGCGAGTTGTTCGACCGCGAGCCGGGGCGCGGCCGACACCTCGCCTGGGACCGCGACGTGCTGGCCATTTCGCCCGACGGCGGCACCCTCGCCGCCCCAGGCCGGTGCGGCCACTGCGAGCGCATCGACCTCTGGAACGTCCGCACCAGCGAGTTGTATGCTAGCCTACGCGGGCATGCGGCCTCGGTGACGGCGCTCGGCTTCTCGGCCGACGGCGGGCGGCTGATCTCCGGCAGCACCGACGGCGTCGCCTACGTCTGGGAGGTGCCGCAGCGCCCTGCGGCCGACCCCGCCGCGCCGTCCCCCGATCGGCCGTTCGCCGACCTCGCATCCGCCGACGCGCCGGCGGCGTACCGCGCGCTGGCCGCGTGGTCGGCCGCGCCCGACGCGGCCGTGGCGGAGGCCCGCAAGCTGTCGCCCGACTCAGGGCGGCTCCGCCTGCGCGCCGTCGATCTGCTCGAAGGCGTCAACACCCCGCCGGCCCGCGCACTCCTGGCCGTGTGGGCCAAGACCGACCCCGCCGGCGCCCTCGGCCGGGCATGTGCCGCCGCACTCGCCCGCACCGCCGCCCGGTCGCCTTGACGCGCGCCGCCCCGGCGTGCTAGCCTCCCGGCCCCCGCCCGCCTCCCCACGAGGGCCGCACCGTGCCGACGCCCCGCCGACTCGCGCCGCCGGCTGCCGGCTGCGCCCTCGCCCTGTCGCTCGTCGCCGCGTGGCTGTCGCTCGCCCGGATGCCGGGGCCGCTCGGCGCGCTGGTCACCAGTTCGGACTTCGGCGCCCCGGCGGCGCTCTATCGAGACGTGGTGACCGACGGCTACGCGGTTTCGCAGTACCAGTTCAGTGCCGCGACGTTCGCGCTGCCCGACCAGGCGGCGTACTTCGCCGCGCGCACCGTTACGGGGAGTGCTGCCCCGGCGATGCCGTTGTGGGTGGGCATCGCGGTCTGCCTCTGGGCGGGGTGCCTTGCGTGGGCGGGGGCGGAACTCGCCCCAGCTCGGAAGCGCGAGGCCGCGTCCGCAGTGATCGGACTCGCGGCGGCGTACCTCGCCGCCAACGCGGCGTATGGCTTCCCGCACCCGTTCAACGATTTGCTCTTGCCGGTGTGGCACAACGGCGCGCTCGCCCTGAGTATGATCGGCGTGGCGCTCACCGCGCGGCTGGCGCGCGCCGGCTCGGGTCGCGCCGCGCTCCCCTGGTCGGTAGGGGTGGCGCTCGTGACCGCGCTCGGCCTCTTTTCCGACCGCTTCGTCGGCTTCTACTTCGCACTCCCCGCCGCCGCGGCGCTAGTCGTCTGGTGGCGGCGCGGGCAGATCACCGCGCGGCGGCTGGCGCTGTGGCTGGCCGCGTGCGGCGCCGGCGGGGTCGGCGGTTTAGTCCTGCTCAAGCTGTTCCAGGGGGCCGGCGACCCGATCTCGAACTACTGGAAGTCGCCGGAGTTCGACCAGCTCGCCGAGCGCGCCTTGCTGTTGGCCTACGTGATCGGTTCGGAACTCGCCGGCGGCAACCTGCTACTCGTCGGCGCGGCCGGGTGGTACGCCCACGCCCTCGGCACGCAGTTCGCGCGCAGGCCCGCCGACCCGGCACTCGCGTTCCTGCGCGCGATGTCGGCGGTGATGCTCGCGGCGGTGGCGCTGGTGTTCCTGCTGAGTGCCACGGCCGACGCGGCGCTGGCGAACCTCGACTACGTGGAGTTCAGCCGCTACTTCGTCGGCCCCGTGGGCACCGCGTTCCTCGGCTGGGCGGTCTGGCTCGCGGCCCGGCCGCGCCTGGTCTTGGCGGCGGCACTCGTGGGGCTAGTCGCGGCCGGCGGGGCGGCGCTCGGCATCGCGTGGCACACCGCCGGGGCCGAGCGGCCGGGCGATTTGTGGTACCCCGACAAGGTGCGCTTCGTCGATGAGGCGTGCCGGGCGCGCGGACTCACGCAGGGACTTGCCGGCTACAGCGACGCCAAGGCGCTGACGCTCCACTCGAGGGCCGGCGTGGCGGTGCGGCAGGTGCGGCCCGACTCGTCGGCGGTGGCGGGCTTCACCGCGTTCGCCTGGCTCTCCGGCTCCGGGGGCTACACGGTCGCGCCGACCTCACAGGGCGGCGGGCCGACGGCGTTCGAGTTCGTCGTCACCGGCCGCACGCCCGGCGAACTCTCCGAGTCGGCGGTGGTCGCCAAGCTCGGCGAGCCGGCCGAGCGCGTCCCGGCGGGACAATTGACGCTCTTGGTGTACAACCGCCCCGGCGACTGGCGCGTGCGCGACTTCGGCCGCGCCGACTTGCAACTATTGAACGCCGCTGCCGAGCGGGGGGCGTTCCCCGTCGTCTACCCCGGCCGGGCGATGCTGGCGCCCAAAGAGATCGGGGTGGACGACGCCGACGAACCCACTGGCCCGCGCGTCGCCGACGAGTCGCACTCGACCTCCGGGATCGCGGCGTTCGGCCCTTACGTCCGCGCGACTCGCACCGGCTGGTACCGCGTCAGCTTCGACCTGAGCGCGAGCGGCCCCCCCGGTGGCCCAGGCGGCACGCTGGGCTACGCCGATGTCGTCTGGACCGCCGCCGACGGCACGGGCGGCGAGGTGCTGGCCTGCGTGGCACTCGCCGATGGGGCGGGGCCGGCGGTGCCGCTGGACTTCCGCGTCGGCCCGGAGCAACTCGGCGGCTCGCTGCAATTCCGCCTCAGCTTCGAGGGGCGGGGTCGGATCGAGCTGCGCTCGGTGAAGTACGAGAGGCGGACGCACAAGTAGGGTGAGGGCGCTTCGCCGGGGCCAACCAAACTTAAACAGAATGTCCCACCCGCCGCCCCCCTGGCGGACTGATCCTGAATGGCCTCGACGGCCCGGCCGGCATCCTCTGCGGACACGGGTCAACTCCCGTTGGCGTGGTGCTACCACAGCGCGAAATCCGCCGCGTGGGTTGCCGTCCCGGATTTGGGTGACGGTCACCCGCGCGGCGGGAGTTGTCAAGTGTTTAGCACTACAGCGCGGGTCTAGATGACCGATCTATGCCGCTGTTTCTTGTGGGAT
>CAXTPM010000207.1:0-7453 GCA_964245865.1 uncultured Fimbriiglobus sp.
CACGAGCGAATCCTACGGCGACCCGTTCGCCGCGTGCCTCGGCTGCCGCCACGTGCTGGTGGACATGGCCCGCGCCGCCGTCCCCGTGAGCGGCACCGCCGTCCGCGCCGACCCGCTGGCGAGCTGGGAGTTCCTCGAACCCCCGGTGCGCGGGTTCTACGCCCTCCGCGTGGTACTGGTCGGCGCCGAATCGACCGGCAAGACCACCCTCGCCGCCGACTTGGCCGGCGCACTCAACACAATCTGGGTGCCCGAGTACGGCCGCGAGCACTGGGAGAATAAGGTGGCCAACGGTGAGGCGAACGGCTGGACCCCCGCCGAGTTCGCCCACATCGCGCGCACCCAGAGTGAGCGCGAGGACGCCGCCGCGCGGCTGTGCAACCGGGTCTTGCTGTGCGACACCGACGCCTTCGCCACGCGCGTCTGGTACCGCCGCTACCTCGGCGACTGGTCGGCCGAGGTGGACGCGATCGCCCTCGCGCGCCGCCCGCCGGGCCTGTACCTGCTCACCGATGTCGCCACGCCGTTCGTGCAGGACGGCACGCGCGACGGCGAACTCATCCGCGAGTGGATGCACCGCACATTCGCCGAGGAGCTGACGCGGCACGGGCGCCGGTTCGTGGAGGTGAGCGGGACGCGTGCGGAGCGGCTGGCGGCGGTGGTGGCGGCGGTGCGGCGGCTGGCGGCGCGTGACGACTAGTCGCCCGCCCCCAGCCAGTGCAGCACGCCCGGCCCGCCGACGACCGGGTGCGGCCCGCCCAACTCGGCCACCACCCCCGGCCCGCCCGCGTCGAGTGTGAGGCGCGACTGCTCGGCCCCGGTCGCGGGGTCGAACGCCGCAACGGTTACGGTGCAGCGGCGGCAGGCGTCGCACTGCGCGAGCAGCCACGGCACGACCTCGGCCGGGGAGCGCAAGCCCAGCAGACCGCCGGGGGCGAACGGCGCCGACTCGGCGGGGGCCGGGTCGAGGCAGGCCACCCGCACGGCGCGCGACCCGGCGGCGAGACTCCAGCGCGGCGAGGGGGCGCGCCACGCCGGCCGGCCGTCGCGCCGCCGGAGCGCGTGCAGTTGCGGGCCGGCGGCGGCGAAGACCGCCTCGTCGTTCGCCGCCACCGCTAGCTGTCCGGCGCCGGGTAGCAGCGCCGCCTGCGCCCAGCGGCCGCGGTCGGGGGTCAGCAGGTCGAGTTCGCGTGCGTAGGTCCGCTCGGTGACGACGACCAGCCCGGCGGGCGTGCGGAGCAGTTGCGGCGCCGAGCCGAGCAGGCCCGCGGGGTTCGGCGCCGCCCACTCCCACGACGCGGGCGCGCGGCCCCCTGGGCCGCCGGGGCGGATCGCGCGCACAAGCCCCGGCCCGTCGGCGACCGCGAGCCGCTCGGGGCCGAGCCACGCCGGGGGCGTCGGCCAGGTGGAGACGCTCGACGGCTCGGCGCGCACCAGCCGGCCGTCGGCGGCGCGCAGTTGCTCGCGGAACCCGTCGGAGCGGCGGACGATCAACGAATCCCCGGCCCACGCCACTTCCGGGTCGTAGTCCGGGGCGAGCGGCAGCGGGTACTCGGCGACGCGGGGCCGGCCGGCGCCGTCGCGGCACCAGAGGATGTCGCCGGTGTTCGCGTCGAGGGCCAACAGTTGGCCGCGCCCGACCCACGCCAGGAGTTTGCCGGGGCCGGGCCGCGCCGCCGACCAGTCGGAGTGCGACGGCGGGCTGACGTACTCCCACGCGAGTCTGCCGTCGGCGAGGGCGAACGCCGCGGCGCCGCGCGGCCCCGCCGCCACCGCCAGCCCCGCCGCCGCGTCCGCGCCGGTGAAACTCAAGCCATCGGGGATCGCCACCTTCCACAGCGGTTCGGAGGCGCCCGGCCGGTACGCCGCCAGGGACCCGCCGTCGGCCACCAGCGCCGCGGCGTCAGGCGGTCGCGCCCCAGTGACGCCCGCCACCCCGGCGCCGTCGAGGCCGGGCAGCGGCCGCGCGGCGGGGCCGACCAGCGCCACCCCCGCCCCGGCCGCGGCGGGGCGTTCCGCGAACGCCTCCGGCCCGGCCGCGACCGGCGGCAGCGCGGCCGGCCGCGCCGGCGAGGGCACCCCGGCGCCGAAGTGCGCGCGGGCCGCGTCGCCCAGCCGGGAGGGCGCCCCAGCGGCCCCCGCGACCGCCGCACGCTCGTCGCCGGGCGTCATCCCGGTCTCGGCCCGGAACGCGCCGAGCGCCGCCGCGCCCCCGCCCGGCGGCGCGAGTTCGAGTCTGCGGCGCAGGAGTTCCGGCCGCGCCGGCGGCAGTTCGGCCAGGGGCGCGTCGGGCACGTAACCCGCGAGTTCGAACGCCCCGGCGCTCACCAGCACGCCGCCGCCGAACGCGAGGTTGCCGTGCGGCCCCCGCAGGCGCGGCCCGAGCGGCAGGCCGTCCGACGGCCGGACGAAGAACACCCCCGCGCGCGTCGGCCACAGCACCGCGCCCGGCGACACCAGCCCGCGCCCGTAGCTCGCCAGTTGCGGGTCGTCGTGAATCTGCCACCCGGCCGGCTCGAAGCTGTCGCCGGTCGTGAGGTCGAACGCGCGCAAGCCCCGCTGCGGCGCGGCGAGCGCGGCCACCAGCTTGTGATCGACCACCCCCAAGAGTTGATCGACTTCCAGTTGCTCGCGCTCCCACAGCAGTTGCCCGGTGGCGAGTTCGAGGCAGAGGATGCGGTCGGAGTCGAGCGGCGCGGCGAGCACCCTGCCCGCGTCGATGACTGCCGGGGCGAGGTCGCGCGGCCGGCCACTGGGGCGGGTCGCCGGGGGGTACAGGTGCGCCCACACGGGCCGGCCGGTGGCGGCGTCGAGCGCGACGATTTGCCCGGCGTGCGTGACGGCCACCACGCGGTCCTGCGCGGCGGAGACCGGCTCGCCGCGCGCCCCCCCTCCCCGGATGTCCGCGCGGCCGGGGACCGCGCCCTCGGTGAGGTCGCGGCTCCACAGCGGCTCGCCGCCGGCCTCGGGGTAGCAGGCCACGGCGCGGACCAGGCGGTTGTTGGCCTCGCGCTGGAACCCGGCGTACAAGCGCCCGCCCTCGGAGGTCGGGGCGGCGTCGAAGGTGGCCGTCGGCCCGGCAGAAGCCGGGGGCCGCAGCGCGAAACTCGGCGCCAGCGCGCCGCCGGCGCCGACCGCCAAGCCGACGATCACGCTGCGCGGCGCGGCATCGCCGGCCCCGGCACCGGTCGTGAACCGCGCGAGCAGGAGCCGCCGCGCGGGCACGACGGTGAGGGTGGCGTCGGCGTCGGCCGGCTCGGCCTCGCCCAACAGCGGGGGCGGGTTCGCGGCGCCGGGGTAGCGGTACTCGCCCGCCGGCGCGCCGGTGCGCAGGTCGAACCCGGCCACGCGCGAGCCGTCGGCGGCGTAGACGAAGCCGTCGAAGATCACGGGGTGGCGGTTAACCTGCCGGGCGGCGGTGTAGCGCGGCACGAGCGCCGCGGCCGCGCCCCCCGGCGGGCTGCCGGGGAGTGGCGCGCGCCACGTCGGCCGCGCCGGCCAGTGCCGCGCCAGCACCGAGGCGGTCGCGCCCGAGCGGCCGGGGGTGCCGGCGAAGGTGGGCCAGTCGCCGCCGGGGGGCGCCCGCACCGCCGGGGGCTTCGCCGGAACGCGCCGCAGCGCCTCGACCAACTCGACGTAGGTGCCCTCCCGGCCGGCGAGCGTCCCCCGCGCCTCGGCGCCGACTTTGCGGAGTTCCGCGAGCGCGGCGCCGGCGCCGGCCGGGTCGAGCGCCGCGTGCCGCGCCAGCGCGAGCCGGGCCAGCGCGGCGGGGCGGTCGGCCCGGTCGCCGCCCAGTGCCGCCGGGAGGGCGAGCAGGCGCCCGAAGTGCGCCGCCGCGCCGGCGTGGTCGCCGCGCTCCGACGCGAGTTCCCCCAACAGTTGGAGCGCATCAGCCGTCGCGCGCCCGCCGAAGTCGCGCGACAGCAACTCCTCCAGCGGGCGCGGGTCGCGCGAGGTCTGCCCGCGCTTCAATAGCGCGAGCGCCGGCGCATCGACGCGGTCGCGGTACGCCCGCAGCTCGGCGGGGGGCAGCTTGGCCAGCACCGCCTCGGCCGCGCGGTGCGCCGGCGCCAGGTACCGGCCCCCACTGCCGGGCACGGGCACGAGTTCGTCCGGCGAGTCCTGCAAAAACTTGCGTAGCTCGTCCCCCACCTGGGCCGCCTGGCCGGCGTCGAGGCGCGCGGCGATCTCGCGCAGGCGCTTGGCGGCGTTCCCGCGCGCCGCGCTCAACTGCGGCGCCTCGGCGCCGGGGGCGGCGGGCGGCTCCGGGGCTTGCGCGAGTGCCAGCGTCGCGGCGAGGAGTGCGGCCAGGGCGGTCGGCAGGGGGCGCGTCACGGCAGGTCGAACTCCGGGAAGGCGAACGTGAGGCGGACTTCGCGCGTCGGCCCGGCGGCGCGGTAGCTCAGGCTCCAGCCGGCGAGGTCGTTCGCACTCAGGGCGTCGCGCAGACTCTTGGCGGCGAGGTGGTAGACCAGCCGCCCGGCGGCGTCGGTCGCGGCGTCGTCGCGGCCCGTCGGGGTGACGCGCTCGCCGCGCGGCGTCGAGAGGGCGAAGGCGTCGCGCGCCAGCCACAGCCCGGCCTCGAAGCTCTCGAACGCCGCGCGGTTCGACGGCGAGCGGACCTCGACCGGCCAATCGACGCGGCCAGCCGTCGCCGTCGGCCGGCCGACGGCGACGGTCACGCCGTTAAGGGTGCGCTCGGCGGGGAGTTTGGTGAGGTCGGCGAAGCGCAGCGTCACGGAGTTGGGCGCGGCCGTCGCATCCAGGCTGAGGCGCAGCCCGGTGACGCGCCTGGCGGCGCGCGGCAGCGGCCCGAGGCGGACCTTCAGGCGCGCCTGCGTGCCGCCAACCGCTGCTAGGCCGGAACTCGGCGGCGGCGGCAGCGCGGCGGGGCCGAGGTCGGTGGCGAGCGCGAGCACGCCCGGCTCGGCGCCGAGTCGGAACACGGGCACGGCCGCGGGCCAGTGGACGAGCAAGCCCAACTCGGTCTGCTTCGCGCCGGTCGTCAAGTCGAGGCGCGATTCGGCCGACTCGACCACTGCGCGGAACGGCCCGGAACTCGCACTAATTGAGCGCGGGCCGGGGCGGAACCCGAGCGAGCCGTCGGGCCGGGCGACCAGTTGGGTGCCGGTGGCGGCGGCGACCTCCTCGAGCAGGTCGTAGGCCGGGCGCGCCCCGGCGGTGGCGGGGAGTTTGGCGGCGCCCGGCGGTCGGTCGGGGGCGACCCAGCCGGTGGCGAATTCGACCGCCGCGACGCGCTCGGCGGGGGTCTGCGCGGGGAGCGGCCCGGCCGACGGCGCGGGAAGTGCGGCGAGGCTGAGGGCGGCGAGCGCCCAACCGGCGAGCATGGCGGCGGCTCCGGGGGGTGGGTCGTCTGGACGCGCGGGGGGGCGAGTCCTATGGTAAGGGGGAAACGCGCGCGGGGCTAGGCCTCGCAGCCGCGCCCGCCGCATACGATACGTTTGCCCAGCACGCCCCGCCGCCGCCCAAGATCGACAGTTCCCGCCCCGAGGTCCGTGAGTATGCTCGTCAGCCCCGAAGTCCTCGCCAACCGGGCCGCACCGTCCCCCACCGACGCCGACCCGCAGGAAACTGCCGAGTGGCTGGACTCCATGGAGGGTGTGCTGAAGTACGCCGGGCCGGAGCGCGCGCTGTTTTTGCTGCAAAGTTTGGCGGCGCAAGTCGCGCGCGTCGGCCCCATGGTCGGCGGCGTGACGACGCCGTATGTGAACACGATCTCGGTCGCCGACCAGCCGAGTTACCCCGGCAACCGCGAGTTGGAGCGGAAGATCAAGTCGGCGGTGCGCTGGAACGCGATGGCGATGGTGCAGCGGGCGAACAAAAATACCAACGTCGGCGGGCACATCGCCACGTTTGCGAGCGCGGCGACGTTATACGAGGTGGCGTCGAACCACTTCTTTAAGGGCCGCACGGATAGTCACCCCGGCGACGTGGTATTTTACCAGGGGCACGCCAGCCCCGGCATGTATGCGCGCGCGTTCCTCGAAGGGCGCATCAGCGAGCAGCATTTAGAGAACTTCCGCCGGGAGTTGCAGCCGACGCCGGGGCTTTCCAGCTACCCGCACCCGTTCCTAATGCCGGACTTCTGGCAGTACCCGACCGTGAGCATGGGCCTCGGGCCGGTGATGTCGATTTACCACGCGCGGTACAACCGCTATTTACGGGACCGAGGACTTGCGCAAACTGACAACGTGCGCGTCTGGGCCTTTTTGGGCGACGGCGAGTGCGACGAGCCAGAATCGCTGGGGTGTATTTCGCTCGCGGCGCGCGAAAAACTCGACAACCTCACGTGGGTGATTAATTGTAACTTGCAGCGCCTCGACGGCCCCGTGCGCGGCAACGGCAAAATCATCCAGGAACTCGAAGGCATCTTCCGCGGCGCCGGCTGGAACGTGATTAAAGTCATCTGGAGTAGCGGCTGGGACGAACTGCTGAAGAATGACCACACGGGGGCGTTGCAGCGGCGCATGGCCGAGGTGGTCGATGGGGAGTACCAGGAGTACGCGTACCACGGCGTCGAGCAATTTAAGGCGCAGTTCTTCAACACGCCCGAGCTGCAGGCGATGATATCGCACCTCAGCGCCAGCGAGTTTGCGAATTTGAAGCGCGGCGGGCACGACCCCCTGAAAGTGTACGCCGCGTACAAGTCGGCGACGGACCACAAGGGGCAACCGACAGTAATCCTGGCCAAGACCGTGAAGGGCTACGGCATCCCCGGCGGCGAGGCGACGAACACCGCGCACCAGTTGAAGAAACTCGTCACCAAGGTCGCGCAGAACTCCGACGGCACCGAGGCACTGCGCATTTTCCGCGACCGCTTCGAGTTGAAGTTTACCGACGCCGACCTGGCGAGCGCGCCGTTCTACAAGCCGGCCGACGACTCGCCGGAGATACGGTACTTGCACGAGCGGCGGCAGGCGCTGGGTGGCTTCAACCCCTCGCGGCGCACGGAGTTCACGCCGTGTACCCCGCCGGAGCGGAAGTCGTTCGAGAAGCAGTACGACAAAAGTGTGGTAGACCGCAGTACCACCAAGGCGTGGGTGGACATGATGACGCAACTCTGCCGCGACCCGCACGTCGGCAAGTTGCTCGTGCCGATCGTGCCGGACGAGGGGCAGACGTTCGGGATGCCGCCGATGTACGGCACGTTCGGCATGTATTCGTCGGTGGGGCAGTTGTATAACCCCGTCGATAAGTCAACTCCCGCCACGGCGTATGTCGAGCGCACGACGGGGCAGATTCTCCAGGAAGGCATTAACGAGGCCGGCGCGATGGCGAGTTACATCGCCGCCGGGACGGCGTATGCCACGCACGGCGTCAATACGATCCCGTTCTACATTTACTACTCGATGTTCGGCTTCCAGCGCGTGGGCGATTTGATCTGGGCGGCTGCTGATGCGCGCTGCCGGGGGTTCCTCATGGGGGCCACGGC
>CAXTPM010000207.1:7463-8224 GCA_964245865.1 uncultured Fimbriiglobus sp.
CACAGCCGGGCGCACGACTCTGAACGGCGAGGGGTTGCAGCACGAGGACGGCCACAGCCACCTGATGGCGATGACGGTGCCGACGTGCCGGGCGTATGACCCCGCGTTTGGCTACGAGTTGGCGGTGATTACCGAAGAAGGCATCAACGCCATGTACGTGCGCGGCGAAGAGTGCTTTTACTATATTACGATCTACAACGAAGCCTACGCGATGCCGGCGTACCCCGGCGACGGCGTCCGCGAGGGGATCGTGCGCGGGATATACCCGGTTAACACGCTGAAGGCGCCCAAGGGTAAGCTCGAAGTGCAACTCCTGGGCAGCGGCGTGATTTTACGCGAGGCGATTCGCGCGCAGCAGATTCTCGCCGAGAAGTATAACGTCGGCAGTACGGTTTATAGTGTCACAAGCTACCAAATGTTGCGCAAGGACGCGATCGAGTGTGAGCGGCACAACCGCCTGCACCCGTCGGCTGAGGGGCGCATCCCGTATGTGCAGTCGATACTCGGCGGCACCGCCGGGCCGATTGTGGCCACGTCGGACAACATGCGCACGGTCGCCGAGCAGGTCGCGCCCTACCTCAACGGCCGGATGGTCGCACTCGGCACCGACGGCTTCGGTCGCTCCGAGACGCGCGCCGCGCTGCGGCGGTTCTTCGAGGTGGACGCCGAGCACGTGACAATCGCGGCGCTGTCGGCCCTGGCCGAGCGGGGCGAGATCGACCGGGCGGTGGTGTCGCGTGCCATCGGCGAGTTGGGACTGA
>CAXTPM010000208.1:0-680 GCA_964245865.1 uncultured Fimbriiglobus sp.
TTGGCGGTCTGGGCGGCGATCCGGCCGAAGTCGTGCGGGGTGACGTCCTCGGTCTCGATCTGGTCCTCGAACTCCTTGAGCTTCTCGTAGGCCGCGTCGGGCTTGCCGACGGCGACCTCGGGGATGGTTGTCTGGCCGACGAAATCGCTGCCGAGGTACATGGTCGCCTCGCCGGCCAGCAGCACGAACTTGGTGTCGTTCACTAGGTCGGCGATGCGGTAAACGTTGGCGGTGAGCACCGGCACGGCCTTGTAGTAGAAGCTCGCGGCCAGTTCGGGGCGGGCGATTTCGAGCACTTGTTCGTCGGGGCGGCTCGGTACGCTCAACTTCGATTCGAGGCGGTACGTCACGCTCGGGCCGTTGGCTGGGCCTTCGGGGACGACGCGCGCCAGGTCGGCCTTCTCGGCGACCAAATCGCGGTAGGCATCGACGGCCGCGGCCTGGTTGGCGAGTTCGTTGCCGACGGCGGAGTTGCGCGAGTTGAAGTTGTCGCGGGCCTGCTGCGAGAGTTGCTTGGCCTGGTCGGTCAGTCCCTCCGCGTAGGCACTGGCGTTGGGCATGCCGCCGGGACCACCCGCGCCCTGCGGCACAGTCTGGGTCATCTGGGGCGTGGGCTGGCCGCCCATGCCGCCGCCGATCCCGCCGCCGCCGATGCCGCCGATCTGCCCGCCGATCCCGCC
>CAXTPM010000208.1:690-8211 GCA_964245865.1 uncultured Fimbriiglobus sp.
CGAACTGCTGGGCCATGTTGCTGTTGAACACCACGCCGCCTTTGCCCGGCATGCCGTAGCCGCCCGGCCCGGCCACCGCGACTTCGAGCGACTTCAGGTCCGGCGGCGCGGCGTTCAACAGCGGCTGCGCGGTCGAAAGCGTGATCTCGGCGTTTACCCAGTCCTCGCCGGTTTGCTGCCGCACGCCGGCCAGGTACTCGACCGAGACGGGTGCTTTCTCTTTGGTGCCCGCGCGGAACTTGTACTGCGGCCTCCAGGTGGCGCCGCCGACCAGGTAGTTCAGCCGCACGGTCGCCGCCCCCGGCTTGAGTTTTTCGACCGTCACGACGGCATCCCGCTCGACGCGCGACACCCCGCCGGACTTCTCCTGGAGCACCTTCTGGTCGAACGCCAAGACTTCGGCGAGCGCGGCCTTCTGCTGCTCGATGGCCACTTCGTCCTTGGCGAGTTTCGCACGGTTCTCCCGCACATACGTCGCCAGGGTGATCGTCTTCTCGGGGTCGAGTTGGCCCTTCTCGGTGAGCGACGTGAGCGTCGCGGCCGTAAAGTTTTCCAGCTTGGTCAGGAACGCCCCGTTGGCCGAGAGCGCCCGCCCGTCGGCCTCGATCTGCTGCAACTTCTTCTGCGAGTCCTTCACCTTCAGTTCCAGTGCCCGCACCTCGGCGCGGTTGTCCTCCTGCAAGGTGCGCGTGCGGTAACGGGCACTCAGCACGCGCACCCCGTCCGATGCCTCCGCGTACAGCGAAGTCGTGACGATCTTCTCCGGCAAAGGCGACACCACGACCTCGACGACCCCGGCCGCGTCCGGCGCCGCCACCTCGCGCGTGACGAGTGCCGTGTCGCGGTAGACCGTCACCGCGACGACCCTGCTACTCGGCGCCGGCGGGGCGGGCTTGGGTTCTTGCGCGAACCCCGGCGGGGCGAAGGCCGCGAGTAGGACGAGAGCGAACAGGCGGGGCATGGGGGACTCCAGGAAAGGTGTGCGGGCCGCACGGGCTAGACGGGATTGAGGGGGCGAAGGTTTGCGCGGGGCGGGAGGAGGAAGAGTGTTTCGCCGCAGAGGCGCGGAGAGCGCGGAGGGAAAACCGAGGGCAGAAATGGCATTGTGTTTGGATACCAAGTCCTACGCATTCTCTTGCTCCTCTGACTTCCGCGCCTCTGCGGCGAAATGTTTTTCCTCGCCCCACGCTCCGAGTTTAACCAAAGTCCGGGCTGTGCGGGTGCCGATGGTTGAGAGGGAAGCCCGGCTACCGGGAACTACTCAGAGTGGGGGAGCCATGAAGCGAACGCTAGCCGGGGTCGTGTTACTCGCGGGGCTGGGGTGTGCCAGCACGCAAAAGTCGGATGGGGTCGCCGAGGGGGCCGCGCCGTTCGGCGGGGCGTCCGCGCCCAAGCCGGTGGCCGGCGTCCAGGGGCCGATGGGCGAGCCGGTCGCGGCCGTCGCGGCGCGGGGCCAAATGCCCGGCGACACGAAGCGCGCCGACTCCCGCTCGCCGGGGCGGCTGATGGGCGGCGAAATCAAACAAACCGCCGGGTTCGCCCGCGTCGATGGCGGCTGCGCCACCGGCAACTGCGCGGTGCCGGGCGTCGGCGGCGACTCGATGATGGGCGGCGGGCTGCCGAGTCCGACCATGAGCGGCCTGTCGAGCGCCCTGGGCCACGGCGGCATCCTGCCGGTGCCCGCGATGGGCGCCTACGGCGCCGTCGCCGCGATCGGCGCCAACGGCCCCGGCTCGGGCATGTACGGCGGCATGTACGCCAACACCCGCACGTCGGTGCGCTTCACCAACCCCGCCGGGATGAAGATCGCCTGGCAGACCGCGCCGGGGGTGTTCACCGAGTCGGGCCTCGAAGCCCCGGCCCGCTACAACTTCCCGCAGGGGACCACCTACCGGCTGCGTCTGTCAGGGGTGCCGACGCGCCCCGGCCGGCAGTTCTACCCGACGCTCGAAGTCTACCCGGCGACCATCGACACGGTCACGTTCCTGTCGCACTCGACCGTGCCGGTGACATTCACCGATGAGGACTTCGACCAGGTCGCGGCCGGGAACCTCGTCATCAAGGTGATCTACCTGCCGAGCGAGCGCTTCCAAGACCTCGCGGCGGTGGCCGGGGCCGAAGAAATCGTCTCGACGCGCCTCGACCCCGGCGTCAACCCGGTGCAGGAGGCCAACCGCCGCGGCACCATCCTGGCCGTCATTCGGATCGGCAACATTGACCTGCAAGACCCCAACACGCCGCCGCCGGACTCCCCCTCGATGGGCGGGATGGGCCTGCCGCCGGGCGCGGTGCCGGTGAACGGCGCGAAGCCCTCGGCAATGCCGACGACCCCGGTGCCCTCGGCGCCGGTGCCCCCGACCGGCGGCGTGACGGGCGCCTCGGGGAGTGCGAAGCCGGGGGCGCTGCCGAGCTTCCTGCGCTAGTGAATCCGCCGAGTTCGCCCTCTTCTCCTGTCCCCTCCCCCCGTTGAGGGGGAGGGCTAGGGTGGGGGGGAGTCTGCCGAGTAGAAGCGGGACGGGAGTGGGCCGACGCCTATTGTACTTGGCGAGTCCCCCCCACCCTAGCCCTCCCCCTCAATGGGGGGGAGGGGACAGGAACAACCCGCCCGGCCGGTGCTGGTTCCGCCCTCCTTACGAGGTGCGGCGCCGGCCCCCGCCGGGCGGTTCTTCTCCCACCACGACCACTCGCCACCGCCCCGCCACGGGAACCACGCGATGAATCCGACGCTCGGCCTGCTCCTGCCGTTCATGCTCGCCAACCCGCCAGTGTCGCCGGTGCCGGCCGTCGCGGGCGCGGAGTGCCGCCCCGTGATGACGCCGCAGGGCGTGGTGATGGCCTGCCCGCCGATTGCGCCGCCCGCGCCCGTGCTAGCGGTGAAGGTCGTCGCCCCCGCCGGGGTGCTGGTGAACTACCGCCCCGGCGTGGCCGGCACGCTGCCCGTCGCCGCGCCGGCCCAGGCGGGCTTCCGACCGGGGTTCCGCACCGTGATCGAACTCACGAACCTGCCGAACCACCCGAGCCGCTCGCTCTACCCGATTATCGAGACTTACGGCAGCCTGGCGGCGCGGGCGAGCCTGAACGTGTTCGAGTTCCCGGCGCCGATCTACCTCAGCCAGAACGACCTCGACCGCGCCGCCGCCGGGGCGCTGATTACCAAAGTCGTCTACCTCGAAGACCCGACCCGCGCGGCCGCGGTGAACTCGGCGCCCGACGCGCCGTTGGAGTTCACCGACCTCGCCGTCGAGGACGCGCTCAAGGCCGCGCGCGACAACGGGCGCTTGGCGATGATCGTCCGCCTCGGCGACCGCGTGCCTGACGCGATGGAGTTGCGTGCCCTTGCCCCCCCCAGCGCGGTGGTGCTGCCGGGCGAGCCGATCGGCCCCGCCACCGTGCGGCCGATGTTCGGCTGCTACGCCATCCCGACCTACGACCCCATCGCCGGCCCGCGCTTGAACCCCGAGGAGTGCATCACCGACGGGGGCGACAAGGGCGACCGCCTCGGCATCGGGCCGGGGCAGGCGCTCGGCGGGCTGAACCCCACCGATGTCGCAATCGAGTACACGCACCGCAGCAAGCGCAAGGTGGCGACTTCCAACGAGGTGTGCATCTGCAGCCCGCGCTTCGTCACGCGCCGCGTCGAACTCGCCGCGGTGGGACTCGACCTCGCCAAGCGCCCCGCCATTCTCTTGCAGGCCGAGGGGCGACTAGTGGCGAGCAACAACGTCGCGGCGGCGGCGTTCGTGGAGCGCGTGCGGCCCGTCGAGGCGGTGGGGCGCACCCGCCCCGCCCTCACTGTCGTCTCGCAGGGCGTGGACCAAATCCTCGCCCTCAGCGCGCCGGTGGCCGTGGCCCAAGTCCGCCGCTTGCAGCAAGTCGTGGGGGCCGAGGAACCCGACGAGATCACTAACGGCCCGGACCAGTTGGTGCTCACCAAGGAGGTCGATCCGAAGACCGCCGTGCAGGCCGGGCAGGAAGTCACGATCACCCTGCGCTACCGCAACGCCACCGCCGACGCCGCGACCGACTTGATCCTCAGCGATTCCTTGAGCGGGCGCCTGGAGTACGTCACCGGGAGTCAGCAGTCCGACCGGGCCGCGACGGTGACGACCTCGCCCAACGCGGCCGGGTCGGTGGCGGTGCGGTTCGCAATTGACGGCCTGATCCCACCGGGGGGCAGTGGGGTGGTCAAGTTCCGGGTGCGGGTGCGGTAGCGTGACGACGGAACCGCCAGCCTCGTATTCGCGGCGACGCTGGCTCAGCGAACGACAGGTGCCGCTCGCGGAACTGGTGGCCGCTCACCAGAGCGTCGGCGGCAGCGGGCGCGGCCGGCGCTTCGCCACCCAGCAAATCAACCACGCCTACGCGGTGATGCTGTCGGCGCAGTTCCAGGCGTACTGCCGGGACTTCCACACCGAGTGCGCCGAGGCACTGGTGCGGGCCGTGCCAATTCCAGCCGTCGCTGCCATCGTTGAGGTCGTGTTGCGCCGGGACCGGAGGCTCGACCGGGGTAACGCCAGCCCGGCGAACCTCGGGTCGGACTTCGGGCGCTTCGACATCCGGTTCTGGCCGGAACTCGCCGCCGCTGTGCCGACGGCAGCAGCCGACCAGGCATACCTCGAAGAACTGAACACTTGGCGGAACGCAATCGTTCACCAGGACTTTGACCCCACGCGGCTGGGCGGTACGATAACGCTGAGGCTCGAACGAGTCCGCCGCTGGCACTCCGCCTGCCACCGACTCGTTGGTGCGTTCGACCAAGTGGTAGGCGACCACCTACACCGACTCACAGGAGTCCCGCCGTGGTGAGCAAAGCCCCTGACGAAGTCGTCGCAGACACCAACCCCAGGCGGCCCCGCTTCCGGGTCGGCGACTTGGTGCAGTTCCCGGTTGGCAGCGAGTTAATCGTCGCCCCGATCATCGAGGACCGGGGCAACATCGGCCACAGGGGCCAGAGGATTTACCGCGTCGAGTACCCGCCGGGCGGTTACGAAGGCGAGCCGGTTTCACGCGAAGTGACCGTGGACCGCGTCCAACCCGCCCCCGAAGGTGCCGTCCCCACCAAGTAGCCCGCTACCCGGCCCCCGCCGCCCGCCGCATCTCCAGCGGCAGCACGGTCATCGTCACGCCCTCCCCGGCCACGCGGTAGGTGAGGTACTTCGACAGGTAGCAGCGGATCACCACGTCGCCGCCCCGGTACTCCTGCCAAAAAATCTCCGCGTTGGCGTTCAGGAACGCCAGCAGCTTCCCCTCGCCCGCCGGCACCACCACTTCGAGCGGTAAGACATCCGTCGAGAGGTGCTGCACCACCGCGTCGGTGAGTTCGGCTAGCCCGGCGCCGGTCAGGCCGCTGATACAGATCGCCTTCGGGTGGTTGGCCCGCAGGATGTCGAAAGCGGCTTGATCAACCACCTTGTCGATCTTGTTGAACACCAGCACCGTCGGCTTCGTCTGGCAATCGAGTTCGGTCAGCACCTCGTTGACGGCCTTGATGTGCTCCTCCGCGAGCGGGTTGGTCGCATCGACCACGTGGAGCAGCAGTCGCGCGTGCCGGGCCTCGGCGAGAGTCGCCTTGAAGCTCGCCACCAGGTCGTGCGGCAACTGCCGGATGAACCCCACGGTGTCGCTCAAGAGAACCTTGCCGAACTCGGGAATGCCCCACTGCCGGGTGCGGGTGTCGAGTGTCGAGAACAACTTGTTCTCGACGTACACGTCCGACTTCGTGAGCGTGTTCAACAGGCGCGACTTCCCGGCGTTGGTGTACCCCACCAGGCTCACCGTGTGCGACTCGCCCCGGCTCTTGACCTCGCGCTCCTTGCGCGCGGTCACCTCGTCGAGCTTGCGCTTGAGGTCGCGGATGCGCATCCCGGCGATGCGGCGGTCGCTCTCGAGCTGCGTTTCCCCAGGGCCGCGCAGGCCGATACCCCCCCCGCCGACCTGGCGCGACAGGTGGCTCCACATGTTCTTGAGGCGCGGCAAGCTGTATTCGAGCTGCGCCAGCTCGACTTGCAGCTTCGCTTCGAGGGTTTGTGCCCGCGTGGCGAAGATGTCCAGAATCACCTCGCTGCGGTCGAGTACCTTCACGCTGAGCGCTTTTTCGAGGTTGCGCCCCTGCGCGGGCGTCAGGTCGTTGTCGAAGATCACAACGTCCGCGTCGTGGCCCTCCACGACATCGCGCAGCTCGGCGATCTTGCCCGAGCCGATGTAGGTGCCGAGTTGAATGTCGTGGCGCTTCTGGGTGAGTTCGCCGACCACGCGCGCCCCGGCGGACTCCGCCAGGCCGCGGATTTCATCGCACGGGTCGTCGGAGAGCCACGGCCGGTCGGGCAGTTGCACAGACACCAGCACGGCCTTCTCCTGGCTGACCGAGAACTCGTCGCGGTTCGTCTCGAACGATTTGCCGATGGTCGTGCTCCTGCGGGGGACTCGGACACCGTCATCGTAACCGGAGTGGCCACGCCGTGACAAGCGACGAAAAAACCCGCCACAGCTTTAGAGGGCCGGGGCGGGTCGGGGGTTCACTGCGATGAAAGCCCGCCGTCCGCGACGGCGGGTCTTCCTGACACTAAGCGCCGTACCCAGGCAGGATGCTCGTCCGGGGCCGGGCGATATCCTTGGCCGGGCCGCTGAACACGGGCCGGGCCTTCATGACCACGCTCTTGCGGTCGGCGCCAAGCTTGGTCTCCAGGCGGAGGCCCGGCAGGTTGCTCGCCGCACCGCTCACCTTGGCCTCGGTGGCCGCGACCGCCAGGGGCACGCTCGGCTCGGGGCTGTTGGCCTCGAACCCGCCGCTGAAGCCGCTGGGGGGCGCCGGCGCGGGGGCTTGCGACCCGGCCACGCGCGACTCCCTGACTTCCGACGGCACCTCGGCGAGTTCGGTACGGCGCCCGGATTTCAGTTCCACCGACACCACCGCCTTGGTGCTCACATCGACGCTGAACACCTGGGCGGTCTCCTCAGGGGTGCCCTGGTGCATCACCACCCGCACCCGAGCGCGGTTGCCGATCGGCGTGCCGACTACCGGCTTGACCGCGATCTTATACACCCCGGCGAACGCGGCCGCGGCCGTGTACGTCTCGGACTGGTCCTCGGTGCTACGCGCGAGCTGGTCGCCGACCAGGACGCCGCCGTTGGTGGTGCGGGGCCGGGTCGAATTACAAATCGACCCCGTCGGTTCCAGAACTTCCAGGTCGAGATCGGCCCGGCCCTGGTACAGGAGCTGGATCACAAGGTCGCGGGTCTTGTCGGCCTTGGTCGCGGCCTTCAGCCGGTTTGCGCGGTCCACCTGGCCGGAGCGGCTCAGTTGGTCGGCGAAGCCCTCGGCCTGGGCGCGGGCGTCGGCGTGGGTGCCCGGCTCGGCCCAGTCGCGGCTCAAGAGGTTCGTGCTGGCCCACTCGACCGCGTCGGACTTCACGTCCCCGGACTTCGCCGAGAGCGTGGCGTACCGGAGCGCATCGACGTAGGCCTCGGCGCGGTTGGGCGCGAGTGCCGCGGCCCGCTGGCAGAACGCGAGCGCCACCAGCG
>CAXTPM010000209.1:0-8132 GCA_964245865.1 uncultured Fimbriiglobus sp.
CTGCGAGTAACTGTCCGTGCACAGGTTGGGGTTCTTCAGCAGGCACGCCATCACGCCGACCAGACTGGCGTAGTTCGCCGGGCCGCGGACGTTTTCGAGGTGCAGCGGACTCGACCAGCCGTCGGTGCCCCAAAAATACGGGAACACCGCGTCGCGCGCGTCCTTCAAGTTGCCGGGGAGGTTGTGAATCTCGGGGTTGGAGCGCGCGGTCGCGTAGTTCTGCGACATCTGCACCCCCGGCGGCAGCGACTCCTCGGCCGTCATTGCTCCTAAAAACTCTGCGAAGACTCCGGCAATCTCGGCCGGGTCGCACTCGAAGAACGTGCGCACGAACTGGTCGTAGCGGTCGCGGTCCATTGGCATCGCCTGGGAGAGAGTGGCTAGTGGCCAGTAGAGAATACGACTTCTGCGTCTTCACTGACCACTGGCCACTGGCCACTACTTCCGGCGCACGTCGGCGGGGTCGGTCCCCGGCCCGCGGTCGTCGGGCACGGGGTCGAATGCGGTGCCGGCGAGTCCGATCTTGACGCCCTCGACGTAGAGCCGGCCCATGTTGTGCGTGTCGAACTCGATGCCCGAGTCCTCGATGGCGTAGTCCTGGCGTAGCGACGCGACGCCGAACTTGACGCCGTGAAGGCGGGCGGCGTGGTACAGGTTTGCCACCGAGCTGCGCAACTGCGACGACATCACCGCCACCCCGCTCGCGCCCAAGACCTTCAGCAGCCGCGCCGGCACCGGCGCCGACTCGGGGCAGAGCTTGCCGGCGACGACCACCGAAAGTTCGGCGCCGGGCGCGGCGTTCTCCAGCACAAATGGCGGCACAAACACCGGCGCGGCGGTGCCGCCATCGACGTGCAGCTCGTGCCCCCGGCCCCCGGCCCGCGGCAGCGCGACCGGGGGGAAGATGCCCGGCACCGCCGACGACGCGAGCATGATGCGGATGACCAGCTCGCGCCCGTTCGGCCGGCCGGCCACCGCCCCCACGTCCCACACCACCGCCTGGCGGGTATCGAGTTGCGTCGTGGCAATGTAAAGCCGCCGGCCGGCCTCGTGCTCCTTGACGATCGCCGCCACGACCTCCGGCGTCATGCCAGATTCGAGGATCGCGCGCAGCGGTTTGGCGCTCGCAATACTCGCGTTAAACGGCACCTCGGCCCAGTAGAGCGGCGTGAAGATGTCGGTCTGGCCGACCTCGGTGTAGAACTGCCGCATCAGCGGGTCGTAGTCCGGCCCCAGGAACGCCAGGGGGGCGAGGAGCGCCCCAGTGCTAATCCCCGTCACCACGTCGAACTTCGGCCGGGTGTTGGCGCGCGACCAGCCCGTGAGTACCCCGGCCGAAAACGCCCCGTAGCTGCCGCCGCCGGAAAGCGCCAGGATCGACTTCGCCGGCCTGCCCGTGTCCGGCGGCGGGGGCGGCGCGGGATCGACCTCCGCCGTTGCGGCGTCGGCGAGTTGCGAGCGGACCACCCCCGGCACCCGGCGCGCGGGCGCCCGGCAGCCGGCCAGAGCCAGGAGGGCAAACAGGATGAGCCGGGGGCGCGCCATGCGGGCGGCGATACCCGCGCGGTGGCCGGCCGTCAAGGCGAAGCGGACAGGCGGCGCAACTCGGGGTTCCAGAGCCGGAAGCCGATGTCCGCGCCGGCGGGGGGCGTCAGCCGGTCGCCGGCCGGGTCGAGGGTTCCGCCGTCGTCGGCCCCGTCCGGCCCCGCCGAGTACACGGTCACGCCGTCGGGCCGCACGGTATAGAGTAGCGGCTTGCTGGTGAACGGGTCGGTCGGGATGGCCGCGAGCAACTCGGCGGGGAGTTCGGACAGGCTTGCCGGGTAGCGGCCGGACTTCAGGCGGAGGCGCTCGCAGGCCATTGCCACTTCGGCACAGCCGGCGAGGGCGCGGAGGCCGTGGGCCTCGCGGTCCCAGCGCCAGGTCGGGTCGAGCGGCAGGCAGTGCCGGGCATAGTCCGCCGCGCCGGGCCGGCCGACCACCCTCCACGTCTTCCAGGTGTTCAGCGCGTCCTCGGCGGAGTACCGGGCGGGGTCGGGCAACTCGGTCGCGGCGAGCAGCTTCCCGAAGTGCTCCAGCACTAGCCGCTGAAGCGTCGGCGCCTCGGCGACCACCCGGCCGTGGAGGGCGCGCTCGGCCAACTTGGGCGCCCCGCCCGGCAACCCGAAGTACCCGGCCGGACTCTCCTCTCCGCTCCCGACGCGCTCGGCCCAGCCGAACCAGTACGCCCGCCGGTAGCGGTAGAACTCCCGCAGGAACTCGCGGGAGCGCGCGGCGGCGAACTTCGATTGCAACTCCGCCAGGGTGGCCTCCGGCGGGTCAACTCCCGCGAGGGCCAGCGCCCGCTCGGCCCCCAGCGCGGCCCGGAAGGGTTCGTACATGCCGCCGACGGTGCGCGTCGGCTCGGGGTCGGCGAGGGCGCACAGGGCCGTACACGACTCCAGGGCGGTGCCGGCCTCGCCGCGCCGGGAACTCACCGCCGCGTCCAGCAGCAGCAGCGCCCGCGCGGTGTGGAGCGGCTCGAACACCGAGTAGTCGAGCGCGGAGGGGTTCGGGCCGGCGCGCGGCCGGAGCGGGAAGCCGCTGCCGGCGAACCGCCGCGCGTCCCGGAGTTCGCCGATGACCGCCGCGTGCTTGGCGCGCAACTCGTCCAGCACCGGGGCGTCGGCGTCGGGCGGGCCGAGCCGGTTCGGCGGGGCACCTTCGGCGAAGAAGATCGCCTTCGGCAGCGATTGCGGCAGCGGCACGGTCATCTTGGCCACGGCGACCCGCGCGAACTCCCCGGCGTTCCCCTCGGGCGGCGGCAGGCGGCGGTTGTACTCCGCGAGCAAATCGTCCAGACGCCAGTTCGGGTCCGATGCGTCGAGCCGCGCCGCCATCTCGGCCAACAGCCGGGTCTCGCGAGCACGGCCGGCCGAGCCGGCGCGGACCAAGACGAGCGCGGCGATGCCGGCCACGAGGGCAATCACGACGAGGCGGTGACTCCACGCGCGGCGCATCGGCGCCCCTCCCACCGGTCGGGCTTACAGCCGCGTCGAGTAGCGCTTGGTCGGCTTGCCGTACACCGGCTTGCGTTCGGGCGGCGGGGCAGGCGGCGCCTCGGCAACTTTTGCTTGGCGCGGCCGGGCCTCGAAGCCCTCCATGTGGTCCTCGTCGATCAGGCGGTTGATCGCCATCTCAATGTCGGTGAGGTGGCCCCCTTGTTCAGGGGTCACGAACGCGATGGCGATGCCGTCCTTGCCGATGCGGCCGGTGCGGCCGATGCGGTGGACGTAGTTCTCGATGTCGCCCGGCAGGTCGTAGTTAATCACGTGCGAAATGTCCGACACATCAATCCCGCGGCTGGCCACGTCGGTGGCGATGAGGGTCTTGACCTTGCCCGACTTGAAGCCGGCCATGATCCGCTCGCGCAAGCCCTGGGGCAAGTCGCCGTGCAACACCGCCGTGCCGGGAACCACCTTGTGCAGCTTGTAGTAGAGGTTGTCGGCCCAGCGCTTGCGCTCGACGAAGATGATGCACTGGCGTGGCTGCTCGCGCTCGAACACCTTCAACAGGAGCGGGAACTTCTGCTCCTCCTCGACGGTGATGAACGTCTGGCGAATCTTGTCCACCGTCAGCACCGTCGGCGACAGGTTCACGTGCACGGGGTCGCGCATGTACCGGCTGGTGAGGCGCTTGATCTCGTCGGGCACCGTCGCGCTCATCAGGAGCGTCTGGCGCTCGCCGGGGCAGCGCTTCAAGATGCGCTCGATGTCGGGCCGGAAGCCGATGTCGAGCATCCGGTCGGCCTCGTCGAGTACCACGTACTTCACGAGGTCGAGGCGCAGCGTGCCGCGCTGGAGGTGGTCGATCATCCGGCCGGGGGTGCCGACGACCAAGTCGCACCCGGCGGCGAGCTGTTCGAGCTGCCGGCCCATCCCGGCGCCGCCATAAACCGCGACGGTGCGGAAGCGCGAACTCGGGGCGAGCTTGACGGCCTCGGCGGCGACCTGCATGGCTAGCTCCCGCGTGGGGAGCATGATCAGGCCGACCGGCCCTTTGGCGGTGTGCGGGCGCCAGCGGTTGAGGAACGGCACCAGGAACGCGGCGGTCTTGCCGGTGCCGGTCTGGGCCTGGCCGATCACGTCGATGCCGGTCATCGCCTTCGGGATGACTTCCGCCTGCACGGGGGTGCAATGGGTGTAGCCGGCGTGGCGGATGGCGTCGTCCAGCGGCCGGATGAGCCGCAGGTCGGCGTAGGTCATCGTGCTGGTGGCGGCGGGGAAACCGCCCTCGCCCTCCCCGGCGTCGTCGCCCTCGGGGGGGAGGGGGAGTTCGTCGCCGTCGCTCAGGTGGTCGGCGAAGTCGTCGGGTTCAGTGGGGTTCATCGCATCATGAAAGTGGGTCGGGGCCGGCGGGCCGACTCGACTGTTGAGCCTCGCCATCGTCCGGCTACGGTTCGATTATAGCCGGTGCGGCAACCCCGGCGCCCCCAACCGGCCGGCAACGGACACGATCGAGCTTCGCCAGACCCCGGATTCGGCAGAACCGACACTACCGGCGTGGCCCGACTTCGCCGGGCTTGGGCGTAGATGGTGGCCTCACGAGCGGCCCTTGGGCGTTCGAGTCCTTCATCAGGTTCGGACCCGCAGCGGTCGCCGGCGCGGCCGGGCGGAGCGCCGCGTCGGGCGTCACGGCCAAGACGGCGGCGAGCAGCAGTGCGGCCGACGCGGCAAGGGTGAAGCGGCCCCGCGCGACTCCGGCGCCCAGGCGACGCTTGCCGGCTAGCGCGCTCGGCACCGTCGCCACCCCCACCGGCGACGCAGCGGCGAAGTCGGCGCGGGGCGCGGGGGGCCAAACTTTCGGCCGCTCGGCGCGGAAGAAGTCGCTCAGGAGCGCGTCCACGGTTCGACTCTCGCTTCCGGCGCGGTTCGGGTCGGTCATGGCAGTCGGGTCACTCCAAGGGCGGTCAGTTTCTCGGCCAACCGAGTACGGGCGCGGCTGAGTCGCATGTGCACCGCCGACACCTGCACGCCTAGGGTTTCAGCGATCTCGGGGGCGTCGGAGTCGAGGGCGTACCGCAGAGTCAGAATCTCCCGATCCGCGGCCGGCAACTCGGCGAGCGCGGCCCGGACTTGGGCGTGCAGTTCGGCCCGCTCCAGCAGTTCGACCGGCTGCTCTTCCCCCGACCGGATGGCGGTGAGGTGCTCGGGCGCCTGGGTGCCGTTGCGGCGGAAGGCGCTCTTGGCGTGGTCCTCCGCGAGGTTCCGCGCAACGCGGAGTAGCCACGCGCGGGGGTTCTGGATGACGGCCGCGCCCTCGCCGCCCCCGGTATCGGCACTGGAGGCGTACCTCCAATACCTCAGGAACGCCTCGTGGGCGATGTCGAGCGCGAGGTCGGCGTCGAGCCAGCGGCCGTAGGCCACCGCCCAGACCTCGCGGCTGTGGCGGCGGTACAGCTCGCCGACCGCCTCGGAACTCGCGGGCGCCTCGGGGCCGGGGGGCGGTGGGGGCACGGACTCGGCACGGAAAACGGGTCGCCTCCCCTCCCTAAGCACACGAGCGCGAAGGACACACACGGCGAGGGGACGGGCTGGCCCAGAGATTCTAACGGGTGCCGGGCGAATCGGCGCCGGTGGCCGACCCGTCAGCGCCCGCGCCTCAGGTCGGCCGCTTCGATACCGACGCCCAGTTCGCCGCAAATGCCGCGCAGGCGTGACTCGTCGATTAGCCCGTCGCGGTACAACCGCACTAGAAAATGATAGAGCGCGTCGGCGACCGCCCGCCGCGCCTCGCGCACATCGGCGTCGGGCACCCGGCGCGGCGGGTCGGGCTTCGCGCGGATGTCCGCATCGCACGGCGACGGGGCGGTCACTTGGTTCGCCGCCACGTAGTCGGCCTGCCCGCTCCTGAGGCGCCGAAAGCGCTCCTGGTAGCCGTCGAGGACTGCCAGCGCGTGACGGGCTTCGCCGACCCAGAAGTCGAGGTTCGCCGCGTGCCCGGCGAGCTGGTGGCGGTTGAGCGTCACGAAGCGCGCGAGTTGGTCGGCGACGGTTCGGGCGACGGCTTCGGAGTAGGACATCGGGCGCCTCCGGGACGGTTCACCGGGTTCCTCAGGCTACTTCGTCCAGTCCTCAAACCTCAGCCCCAGCACCCGGCCGAAGTCCTGGGCGTTGCGCGCCAGCAGCGTGAGGCCGCGCGAGAGAACAATGGAGGCGATGCGCAGGTCCATCACCCCGACGCGGAGTTTGAGTGCGGCGAGGCGGGCCTACTCGACCGACGCGGCGGCCGCGAAGTCCGCCGCGTCGCACTCCGGACATCCGCAGCGCCAGGACGGCATAGTCCGGCCCCGCGCGACGCTGCACGAACGTCAGATGGTCGGTGTCGAGGAGGTACTTCACGGCCCGTCGCCCGGCGGGTACTGGCTGCGGCGGAACTCGCGCCCGTAAGCCAGCATCTCGTCGAACGCTTCCTCGTCGGTGATGATGCCGTCGATTTTCGCCAGCCAACCCTTCAGGACCGGCTTCCCGAGGCGCTTCAGTTCCGCAACTTCTGCCTCCAGCGCGGCTAAGCGCTCCTCGACCGTTTGTTCACTCGCCATAATCCCCTCCTGACATTCGCCGAGTCTGCCGTAATTCTAGCCGATGCACACGGACAAGTCTCACCCCCCCCCGGTTCGCACGAGGTGGTCGCGGTGCACCAGCTCCGCGTACCCTCCCCCGCCGGCCTTGCGCCCGATGACCTGCCGCGCATCGGACGCCGAGTAGTTCGACAGGCCGCGGCCGACCTCCGCGCCCTCGGGCGAGAGGAGCCTGACGACATCGCCCTTTTGGAACTCGCCGACGACCGCCACGACGCCCACCGGCAAGAGGCTCTTCCCCCGCTGCGCCACGGCCTCGGCGGCGCCGGCGTCCAGCACGTAGTCCCCCGCCGGGTTCGCCGTCAGGCCGAGCCAGCGCTTGCGCGCCGGCAAGGGGTCGGCGTGCGGCAGGAACAGCGTGCCGACGGATTCGCCGGCGAGCACCCGGTCCAGAACATCCGGCGTGCCGCCGTTGGCGACCACCACCGCGCCCCCCGAACCCGTGGCCAGGCGCGCGGCCGCGAGTTTGCTCGCCATCCCCCCGGTGCCGAGGCGGCTCTTGGTGGCCCCGGCCAGCCCGCTCACCGCCGCGTCGATGTGCGGCACGGTGTCGAGCAACTTGGCGGAGGGGTCGGCCGTCGGGTCGGCCGAGTAGAGGCCGTCCACGTTGGTGAGCAGCACCAAGAGCGGCGCGAGCAGCAGGTTGGCCACCATCGCCGCGAGCTTGTCGTTGTCGCCGAAGCGGATTTCGGCCACACTCACCGTGTCGTTCTCGTTGATCACCGGCACGCACGGGTAGCCGAACAGGGTGTTCAGCGTGTGCCGGGCGTTCAGGTAGCGCGTGCGGCTGTCGAAGTCGCCGGCGGTGAGCAGCAGTTGCGCCGCGTGCAGGCCGAACTTGGCGAAGCCCTCCTGGTAGAGTTGCATCAGGGCCGACTGGCCCACCGCCGCGCACGCCTGCAAGTGGGGCAAGTCGGTGGGGCGCGAACTGAGGCCGAGGCGCCCGACGCCCGCGCCGATGGCCCCGGACGTGACTAGTACCACCCGGCGCGGCTTACTCCGGGCGCGGGCCACCTGAGCGGCGAGCGAATGCACGCGCGCGGCATCCAAATGGCCGGCGGGGTCGGCGAGCACGTTGGTGCCGACTTTGACGACCACGGTGTGCGCGGCGTCGAGGATGCGGCGGCGGTCGGTCGGCGGCGTGGGAATCATGGCGGGATTGTCGCCGTTTCGCCGGGGCGGTCAAGCCGGGGTGGACTCTCGCGCGATCTTCACGGTGGGCCGGCCCGGCGGGCGGCTACAACAATTTTGCGCCGAATCGGCAAACGCGCCCAGCACTCGGTGCGTCAGAGTGCCGACGGCCCCGCCCCCGCGAGAACCACCGACTTTGCGAACCGCCCCGCTCCTCACCGCCCTACTCGCGCTGTCCGCCGCCCCGGCGGCGGGCGCCCAGCCGCTCCTGCCGGGGGCGCAAGCCCTGGCGCCGGCGACGGGGGGGGTCGGGGGGGTGGCCCGGCACGCGGCGCGCCTGGAGCGCTGGGCCGACCCGCACTGGCAGTCCTACGCCGACGCG
>CAXTPM010000210.1:0-6956 GCA_964245865.1 uncultured Fimbriiglobus sp.
GCCAGCCGAACGCCCGCCCCTACCAGGCCCCGCGCCGGCACGCCCGGCCGCCCCGCGACCCCCAGTTCGAGGTCTACCACGCCCAGGGGCTCGGCGCCGTCCCCATCGCCCTGGGGCAGACGTTCGGGGTGGAGATCGAGCTGACGGGCGCCGGCGGCGTCCCGCGCCGCGACCGGCACTGGGAGTCCACCCGGCTCGAAATCCTCGAACGTCTGCGCGCGGCGGTGGGGCTGCCCGTCGAGTCCGGGCCCTACGGGCCGGCGAGCGCCTGGCGCGTGAAGTACGACGCGTCGGCCGGCTGGGAGGTCGTCAGCCCCGTCCTCGCCGACGCCGGCGGCCTCGACGAACTGCGCCGGGGGTGCGGGGCGATCTCGGCCGTCGTCGCCGGGAGCGGCGGCCGGGTCCGGGTCAACCACCGCACCGGGCTGCACCTGACCCTGGCGACCCGTCTCGACACCGACGAGCGGCGGCGCGAGTTCGTCAAGCTCGTGCAGCGCGTCGAGCCCGGCCTGTTCACCCTGGTCGCCCCGTCGCGGCTGTACGCCTACGACCCGGCCTCCTCGACCTACTCGCGGAAGTCGGGCAATAAGTACTGCATGCCACTCCGCGACCTGCGCGACCCCGACCGACTGCCGCCGGGCTTTTTCTGGGGCCGCCACCGCACGGTCAACCTGACGAAGTGCCAGGGGAGCGTGCCGCTGGTCGAGGTGCGCATGCACGGCGGCACCCACGAGTTCGAGAAGGTCGCGCTGTGGGTGTCGCTCTGGATGCAGCTCATGAATGCCGCGCGCTACGGGGGGCCCGGCGAGGCCAAGCCCGGCCTCGTGTTCCCCGGCCGCAACCACAAGATCAGCCTCGCCGACGTAGGCCGCGAGGACATCGTCGCACTCCTCAGGTCCGAGGGCGTGCCGGTCACCCCGGAGTTCGCCGGGCTGCTGCGCGACCGGCGGCGCCAACTCCGCGGCGCGTGGGCGAGGCTGGTGCCCAACCGGGTCGGGCGGTGGGCGCTGGCCGGCTGGTACGACTGACTCGCGGCCGGCGGCGTGCTTCGGCCAAGTGGCGGTGCGGCGGGATCGAGTCCCGTGGGACGCGACGAACGCCGGGACGTGCTTGGTGGGCCCGCCCGGCCGGCATTCGTTGGGGAGACGGAGATAAGTCTCGCAAAAAGCAACGGCCGCATCGACGCCCCGGCCGGCGTAAACTGCCTTGCCGCAGCGGCGATTCAAAATCAAAAACTGCTTTTGAAATTGTTGCCGTTGGTTTCGTCGGCTATGCGGTCCGGGGCGAGCGGGCGGAAGTCGAGAGTTTGGCGACCGAGACGCCGTGCGGCCACGGCGTCCTGCCCCTCCCCGCGAGGCCGCCGGCGGCCTCGCGGGGAAGAACCGCCCCGGATACGCTTGTTTTTTGCCGATGGACGGCGGGGCGCAGAAACAGTGGGAACCGACGCTGTTGATTCGGACGAATCCGGGGAGACTTGCGATGGCGGACGAGTCGGCGCTGTTTGGTGCGTGGGAGTTGATCGGGGACGAAAGGTACATCGCGGACGAGACGCAACCGGCGGTGCGCTACCGCTGGCGCGCCCCCGAGAAGCTCGGCGCGTTCGAGGCCGATTTCCAGTGCGTGGCGGCCGGCGCCGGCCGGCTGTTCTACCCGGCCGAGGTGCTGTCGTCCCTGCGCGAGGGCGGGGCGGCGTCCGCCTACGCCGAGCGCGTGTGCCGGGCGGGCATCCCGCTCGTTCCCGCCCTGGAGGAGAGCAACCGGGCGCTGGTCGGGGGCGCCGGGGGCGCCGCGTACGCGAACCCGGCCGAGGCCGCCGCCTACGCGCGCAAGCGGGATGTCACCCAGGAAGCCCTGGAGTTCCTCCTCGCGCTGTTCGAGAACCGGTCCGCCGGCCACGCGCACGTCAAGAAGAACTTCGCGCGGGCCGACTGCTTCCTCGACACGCGCCGCTCCCGGCGCCGGCCGGACTGCCTCGTGCCCGGCCTCGAACTGTCGCCGCGCGAGTGCCGGTCGGGCGGGCCGGAGGTGATCCGACGAATCCAGGAGTTGTCCCTCCCGGCCGCGCGGGCGGGGGCCGCGCCGCGGGGAACGGAGACGTGCCTGAGCGCGTACTCCACGCGGACGCCCCTCGACCAGATGCTCGTCCAGGGCGTCTACCGAGACGGCGGCCCCGGTGCCCTGAGCTTCCGCGAGATCATCGAGGCGGTCGCCCCCGCCGTGATCAACGGCATCAGGGTCGGCGACGACTGCGCGTTCGCGGCGGAACACGAGCCCGAGTTCGCCCACTTCCTGGCCCGCCTCGGCCGGCGGTACCTCGGCGGGCCTTCCCGGTTCGGCGGCTGGCTGCGGCAGGAGAGTGGGAAGTCGTTCCACAGGCTCCTCCCGGAGTTCAAAGGACTCACCGACGCCGAACGCGAGTCGGCCCGCGAGATGGGCCGCCGCTTCTACCGGCTCGCGCTCTGGACGGCCTACGAGGCCATGTCGCGGTGCTACGGGGCGGCGAGCCTGTGGATGGCCGCGTCACTCGACCAGTCCGAAGTCGTCTCGCCCTCCGCCGCCGAACTGCTCGCCTTCCGGCGGCTCAACGCCCCGCTGGTCTGCGCCGGCGGGATGCCGCTCTGGTTCTTCGGCCCGAACGCGCTGTCGTGGGTACTCGGGCCGTACGCCGAGCGCGTGTGGGGCCACGCGGACCAGGACTTCGACGGCTTCACGACGCTGATCGCGCAGTACGGGCACGCGGCGACTGCGCGGCGGGGGATCGACGCCGACAAGAAGCGCGCGTCCAAGACCGCCGGGACGGGCGGCCGCGAGGCGGCGGCGCGAGAAGGCTCGGACGGCAAGGTCGCCGGCGCCCGCGTCCGCGAAGTCCGTCCCGAAGCCGCTCAGGACATCCTGGCGATCACCGCGCCGGACTACGCGGAATCGAGGGCGTGCCCGAAGTGCGGGGGCCGGATGGACCCCGCGCGCGACGAGGCGTCCGGCGAGGTCGTGCGGCAGGCCGGCGACGACAACAGTCTCGTCGTGCTGATCGAGTGCGTCGATTGCTGCGAGCAGCGCCGGTTCACGGTGCGAACCTGAGTCCCGCGACGCGAGTCGACCGGCCGCTGCGAGAGCCCGCCCCCGGCGAGCGGCCGTCGCCCCACGAAAAATCCGGGTGTCGGTTTTCCCCGAGTGATTGTCGGCCGACAACCGGCCGGGCTTACCCTGGGAGATTCGACTGCAATGGCCACCTCAGAAGCAGTGTCCACGAGCGGCGAGGTCTCGGCCCGCGTGGGGCTGCCCCGCTGGCGCCTGCTCTACCTGATCGAGCGCGGCGCCCTGCCGGGGCCGTCGCAGAGCGTCCCCGGCCGCCGGCTCTTCACCGAGGCCGACGTGCTGGCCATCGAGGCGGCCCTAGCCGCGAGGCCGGGCCTGCGCCGCGAGGAAAGCGCCGACGCTACCGGCGGCGCGGCGACCGGCGGCTGACCCCCGCCCGGTAACGCCTGATCGAACCGCGAGGCGGCGCAGTGCTGCCGAGCGAGACGGCCCCGGCGCGCCCATCGGGAGATGAGCAAGCCGGGGCCGAACCCCACACCGCCGGGCGGCGGAGTTCCTGCCAGGGAGTCCGACGCCGCCCGGAAAGGAGTCTCCATGAAGTCTACCGACCTGAACGCGAGTCCACAAGGGACGCCGCCGCGGCGCGGCGAGACCCGCCCCGCCCCGCCCCACGGCGGCCAATTGCACGGGGCCGCGGGGCCGCCCGAAATCTGCCCGGAGCAGTGGGCGATCGACACGGTGCTCGACCGACTGAAGGACTGGCGGCCGTGCGGGGACGGGTTCGCCGCGAGGTGCCCCGGCCACGCCGACTCGGACCCGTCCCTGAGCGTCCACGAGACGGCGGAGGGGCACGTGCTGCTCAAGTGCCACGCCGGCTGCCTCACCGAGGATGTCGTCGGCGAGATGGGGCTGACGCTCGCCCACCTCTTCACGTCCGAGTACGCCCGGCGGTTCGGCCGGCGCCGGGACGGCCGGACCGCCCCGCGGTCCGCCGAGTCGCGCCCCGCCGGCGCGCCGTGCATCGACTACGAAAAGTTCGGCCGGGTCGTCGCCGACTCCCAGGTCGGGGACGACGAGGCGTTCATGCCGCTGTGCCGGGCGGCCGGGGTGTGCGTGCGGGCCTGCCTGGAGTTCGGGCTGGGCGTCGCGGGGGAGCGCTTCGTGTTCCCGGAGCGGGACGACCGGCTGCGCCCGGTCGGGGTGGTCTACCGCCGCCTAGACGGCACGAAGCGGTGCCACAAGGGGAGCACGCGCGGCCTGACGATCCCGGTCGTCGATCGGCGGTTCGGGGGCGCGCTGTACGTCACCGAGGGCGCGACCGACGCCATGACCCTGCACTCGGTCAAGGTCCGGGCGGTGGGCCGGCCGGCCGCCGGCCTGTCCGGGGGCGCGTTCGACTGGCTCGCCTCCTACCTGGCGCGGCACGCGTCCGGGGGGGTGGTCGTCGTCGGGGACAACGACCCGAAAGGCGGCGACGGCCGGCGGGTCGGGCGCGACGCCGCGCGGGGGCTGGCCGGGCGGCTCGCCGCCGCGATGCCGGGCGGGATCCCGGTCCGCTGGGCGCTGCCCCGCGCCGGCTACAAGGATGTCCGCGAGCAGGTCGCCGCGCGCGACTGGGAGAGGGGGCTGCGGCTCCGGGAGGCGCCGCAGTGAGCAAGAACCAACCGGCGCCGCCGGGGGCCGTGTTCTCGAACACGTCGAACAGCGCCCCCCTGCGGATCGCCCAACTTTCCGACCTGCTCCTCGACATCGCCGGCGGCTGGCCGAAGGCGGTCAACGGCGTGCTGTCCTACCCGCAGGCCGGCGGGCTGGGCCAGCTCGCCAACGAGTCGCAACTGTTCGCGTGGATCGACCGGCACGCGAGGGTGATTTGGTCGCGGCAGGGGGTGTCCAAGAAGGAGTTCTTCGAGGGCCTCCGGCAGAACGCTCCCGAGTTCCGTTGGGCGACCCCCCACCCCCACTACCCGGCCCTGCCGGGCGTGCTGTACCTGCGAGACATCCCGCCGCCCGCAAAGACCGGGCGGCTGGACGAACTGGTCGGCCGGTTCAACCCGGCGACCCCGGTCGACGCGGCGCTCTTGAAGGCGGCGATCGTCACGCCGGCCGCGGGGCTGCCGCCGGGGAAGCGGCCGGCGATGGTCCTGGTCGGCGCCCACGCCCCCGGGGCCAAGCCCGACGCCGGCCGCGGCCGCGGCACCGGGAAGACGACCGTTGTTTCGGCGATCGGGCTGCTGTACGGGGGCGCGTTCGGCCTGCGCTCGACCGGGAACCCCGACCGCATCATGTCCGACCTCCTGTCGCCGTCCGCCTCCCCCCTCCGGGTCGGCGAGCTGGACAACCTGAAGAGCTTCCGGTTCTCCAGCGAGTGGTTCGAGTCCCTGCTGACCGCCCGCGAGTTCGACGGGCACCTGCTGTACCACGGCCACGCGAGCCGGCCGAACTACGTGACGTTCTTCCTCACCGTGAACGGGGCGGCGTTCTCCAAAGACATGGCGCAGCGGTCGGTCGTCATCAACCTGGCCCGGCCGAAGTACCAGGCCGGGTGGTGGGCGGCGACGCAGAAGCTGATCGAGGGCCACCGCGACGAGATCTTCGCCGACATCGGCTGGCTCCTCACCCGCAAGCCGAAGAAGCTCAAGCGGCTCACCCGCTGGGACGACTGGTGCCACCACGTCGTCGGCCGCCTCGACGACCCGGACGCGGTGATCGACGAGATCGTCAAGCGGCAGGGCGCCATCGACGAGGACGACGCCACCGCCGAGGACGTACTCGACTACTTCGAGGCCCGGATCAGGGCCCACGCCGGCGGCCAGTCCCCCGGCGCGAGGCGCTACTACATCCCGTCGGTGATGGCCGCCGAGTGGCTGGGGGAGATGAGCCGCAGGTACGAGGGGACCGCGTCCGCGTACCTGAAGCAGCTCGAGCACCCCCGCCTGCGCTACCGCCGGACCGGCGCCAGCCGCGGGTTCGTGTGGTCGGGCCGGGACGCCGACCCGGCCGCCGGGTACACCGCGCTGGAGTACACGGCGCCCAAGAAGGGGGGGCTCACCCCGTGACGGGCCCGGCCCGCCGGCGGCCCGCGGCGGGACGAAGCCGCCGGCGGGCGTGACACCCGTGACACTTCTCCCCTCCCCTTTTTTAGTTCAGGGCGAGAAAGAGAAAAGAATAGGGGGCCGGTGTCACGGGTGTCATCCCCGTCACCACCACCCCGCCGAGTACCGAGGAACGGTCCGCGCCGCCCAGGACCGGCGGGTCGTGCTGTTCGACAACCTCGAGTCGTTCTGCGTCTCGAACGACCTGCCGGAGTCGCTCGCCACCTGCGAGGACATCAACGGCTACCGGCTGCACCACGGGCACGCGAGCCGGCCCAACGCCCTCACCGACGCGGTCACGGTGAACGGGGCGAGCTACAGCAAGGACCTGGCCGGGCGGTCGGTGGTAATCGAACTCGAACAGCCCGCCCGCAGCGGCACCTGATACGAGAAAACGGTGGCCCTCGTCACGCAGCACCGGGCCGAGATCATCGCCGACGTGCGGCGGCACCTGGCGCGGAAGAAGAACCCCGTCAAGAAGTACGACCGCCGGGGCCCGTGGTGCGACGGCGTCCTGGCCCGCCTGCCGAAGCCCAATGCGCTGCTCGAACTCCTGGACCAGCGCCGGGGCGAAATCGACGAGGACGACCGCGCCTCGGCCGGCTACGAGCAGCACCTGGCGGCGTGCATCGAGAGCAACAGCAGCACCGGCATGAACCCCGCGACCGCCAAGGTGTTCATCCCCTCGATGCTGCTGCTGCGGTGGCTCAAGGCCGCCAAGCCCGACCTCGACCTCAAGCAGGTGGCCGGGCCGGCGGCGCAGCACCTGTCCGACCGGCTCTCGAAGAAGAACGGCAGCAAGGCGCGGGGGGTACGTCTGCACCGGGG
>CAXTPM010000210.1:6966-8098 GCA_964245865.1 uncultured Fimbriiglobus sp.
AGAACGGCAACAAAGCGCGGGGGTACGCCTGGACCGGGAAAAAGGCCGACCCTAATCTCCCGCCGGTCGTGTTCCCGTACGACGTGAAACCGCACGGCTGACAAAGCTGGGCCACGCGGGTCCATCGAGGGTGACGGCAGTGACGTGTCAGGGGCTTAAGTCCGGGCTCCGGGGGGAATGACTCGGATTTATTGTCCCCGACCCGTCACTGCCGTTACCCGCCGTTCATTGCCCGCGTCGTCTTCACACGCCCGCGCCGGGGGGGTATCGACACGGCGGCCGGGAAAAAGCTCGTCGTCGAGAGGCGCCAACTCGCCGGACTGAAAGGGCACCAGCTGGTGCGGGTGACCAAGTCGCTCGGCTGGGAATGGAAGACCAGGTCCGCAGCCCCGCGCCTGCACGGCGGCGGCGAGACGCGCCCTCATACCGCATATCTCAAAAGTGGTTTTTGGTTTTACGGCTTCATGGGCCGCTCGAAGAGCCTTTCAAGATGGTCCCGAACCTCATTCGCCCTCGGCCGGTCGGGGGTCACCGCCTCCCCCCTGCCCCCGCGGCTCACGCCGGCCCGCCCTCCCCCTCGGCCTCGCGGAACTGGCGGCGGACGGCCCGCCCCGGCCTGCGGGCCCTGAGCTCGGCCACGGCCGCCGCCTGGAGCCTGGCGACCGCGTCGCCCGCTTCGAGCGCCAGGCGCCCGACCTCGGCCGGCAGGTCGCCCAGGGTCGGCGTGGCGGGCCTTACCCCCTTTGTGCCTGGGCCGGGGGCGGGGGGCGCCAGGGCATCCGCCCACCGCCGCCAGCCCTCGCACATCCGCTCGGCCTGGGCCAAGAGCCCGAGCAGGTCCGCGGGCGCCCGCCGCCTCCGCCCCCCGTCCCGCCGGCTGCCGTACCGCGCCGCGACCTCGGCCTCCAGACGCCCCACCGACCACCCGCCCTTGACCGCCGCCTCCTGGAGACCCGCGCGCCGGTGCTTCTTCACGCTCAGGAGCCGGATGACGTGCGTGCGGCCGAACACGGAGAGCGCGCCGTCCTGCCCCGTCTGCACGGCCTTGACGAGCCGGCAGAGTTCCCTGAGTTCACTGGGGGTGTACCCGGCGCCGGGGTCGGCGAACTGGCGGGCCTTCCTGAGGGTGTCG
>CAXTPM010000211.1:0-1005 GCA_964245865.1 uncultured Fimbriiglobus sp.
TAGTCGTGGCCGTGGACGAGGACCAGCGCGTCGGCCCCCTTCTGCCACAGCACCGGCGAGGCGTACACGTCGGGCGACTCGACGCCGGGGGGACTGTCGCTGGGGCGCTTCGCCTGCCAGACTTCCGCGCCGGTCTTGGCGTCCAGGCAGACCAGCAGTTGGGCGCCGCGGTGCAGAAGTGTGAGGTACAGCCGACCGGCGTGCAGGAGCGGCGTCCAGTGCGCGCCGAACTGGATGGCGAACTGGCCGTAGCGCGCCTGGCAATCGACGGCCCACACCGGCTCGCCCTCGGGGGTGTGGGCGCTGAGGTGACCCGTGCCGACGAACGAGTAGACGCGCTCGCCGTCGCTACTGCACGAGGCGCTGGCGTAGTTCCCCTCGTCGCCGCGCACTTGCTTGCCGCCGTCGGCGAGTTTGCGACTCCAGAGTTGCTTGCCCGTCGCGGCGTCGTGGGCGAGGAGAACCAACTCGCGCCCGGCCTCGGCAGTGAAGAACAGCCTGCCCCCCACCAGGCACGGCGTGCCGGACCCTGGGCCGGGGAGGTCGATCTTCCAGGCGATGTTTTTGCTCGGCCCCCACTCGGACGGGAGTTTGCCGGCGGCGGGGGCGGTGCCGTCGCCGGCGGGGCCGCGCCACTGCGGCCAGTCGGCGCCGGAGGCGAGGACGACGAGAGCGAGACACGCGAGTGGGGCGGCGGGCTTGGGCATGGCGGCGGTTCGCGGAAGGGTGCGGGGGCGGGGAGTCAGACTAGGCGCGGGGGCGCCGCCTGGCAACCGCGCGCCCGGCCCGGTATCCTAGTCGCCACCCACCACCCCGAGGCGCAGCCGTGACCGTCGTCGTTCAGAAGTTCGGCGGGTCGAGCGTCGCCACGCCGGAGAAAATCCGGGCCGCGGCGCGCCGCGCCGTCGATGCCGCCGCCGAGGGTCACCAGGTCGTCGTGGTGGTCAGCGCCATCGGCAAGACCACCGACGACCTCATCGCCCTCGCCGAGCGCGTGAGTTCGGC
>CAXTPM010000211.1:1015-5329 GCA_964245865.1 uncultured Fimbriiglobus sp.
TGCGCGCGAGCTGGCGATGCTCCTCTCCACGGGGGAGCAGGTGAGCATCGCGCTAATGGCGATTGCGATCCACGCATTGGGCGCGCAAGCAATCAGCTTCACGGGGCCGCAACTGAACATCGTCACCGACAGCTCGCACCTGAAGGCGCGCATCAAGAGTATCGACACCACCAAACTGCGCGACGCGCTCGAGCAGGGCAACGTCGCGGTGGTGGCGGGGTTCCAGGGGATCGACGAGAAGTACGACATCACCACGCTGGGCCGCGGCGGCTCGGACACCACCGCGGTCGCCGTCGCCGCCGCACTCAAGCTCGCGGGGTACGATGTCCGCTGCGAAATCTACACCGATGTCAACGGCGTCTACACCACCGACCCGCGCGTAGTTAAGAAGGCCATCAAGATCGACCGGATTAGCTACGACGAGATGCTGGAGATGGCGAGCATGGGCGCGGGGGTGATGCACTCACGCTCGATCGAGTTCGCCAAAAAGTACGACGTGCCGCTGATGGTGCGGCACGCGGCGAGCGCGGAACTCGGCACCTGGATCAGCGGCGAAGAACCCTGGATGGGGTCGGTCGCGGTGTGCGGCGCCGCACTCGCGGTCAACGAGGCGCGCCTGGTGCTCGACGGCGTGCCCGACCGCCCCGGCGTATCGCACGCGGTGTTCGCCGCCCTCGCCGACGCCAACATCCCCGTCGATATGATCGCCCAGAACGTGGGCGTCGGGGGCCGGGCGAGCATCGGCTTCACCGTCATTCATTCGGACCTCGCCAAGACGACCGAGACGCTTTCACCCCTGGTGGGTGCGATGGGGGCGCGGCTCTCGGTCACGGAGCGCGTCAGCAAGGTGTCGGTGGTGGGCGCCGGCATGCGGCACGTCGCGGGGGTCGCCGAGCGCATGTTCCGCGCGCTCGCCGCCGCGGGGATCAACATCAAAATGATCACCACCGGCGACATCAAAATCAGCGTGCTGATCGACGAGGACGTGCTGCTGCAGGACGACGACGAGGACGACGGCCAGCCGGTGAAGGCGGCGCACCGCGAGGCGAGGCGCGCGGTGCGCGGGCGGCTGGCCCTCGAAGCGGTCCACGACGCCTTCGGGCTGCACCTGCCGCGGGCGGGCGCCGGCCAGCCCGCCGGCCCCGAGTCGGGCGCCACGCCGGGCGGCTACCCCCGGCGCCCCGGCCCGCACGCGGCCCTGAGCGAGCGCGACCGCGAGTCGGCGCTGGCCCGCATGGACGGCATGGAGTCGGTGCTGGTGAGCGGCGTGCAACTCACCGAGGACCAGGCGCGCGTGACGATCTTCGACCTGCCCGACCGCCCCGGCCACTGCTCGGCCGTGTTCACCGCCGTCGCCGGTGCCGGCATCCCGGTCGATACCATCGTCCAGAACCTCACCGCCGCCGGGCGGGCGGAACTCTCGTTCACCGTCCCGGCCGCGCTGCTGGGCAAGGCACTCGACTGCACGCGCGGGGTGGTGCTCGGCATCGACCCGAGTTGCCGCGTCGTCGGGGACGCGGAGATGGCGGTGCTGTACGTCTTCGGCGTCGGCATGCGCACCCACACCGGCGTGGCGCGCACGATGTTCGGAGCGCTCGCCGAGTTGGGCATTAACATCGCCATGATTAACACGAGCGAGGTGTGCCTCGGCGTGGTCATCGAGCGCGGGCGGGGGCGGGAAGCGCTGGCAGGATTGCGGGGGGCGTTCAAGGTCGGGTGAGAAAATCAGGAAGAGTTTTTGCCGCGGAGTCGGGGGGGACATGGAATCCGCTCCGTGTCCCCCCCGACTCCGCGGCAAAAACTCTTTTTCCTTCTACGGCGCTGCAGGCAAAGCCAGGTACGCCACCAAGTCCCGAATCTGCGCGTCACTCAGCGGGTCCAGCAGTCCCTCGGGCATCACCGAGTTGTCCGTCTTCTTCCGCTCCTCGATATCGCCCTTCGGGATCACCTCGAGCGTGTTGGCCGTCCGCACCGTCACCGCCTGGGCGGTCTCGGCCTTGACTAGCCCCGTCACCACGCGGCCGTCGGCGAGGTAGAACGCGGTCATCTTGTAGTCGAACGGCACCACGGCGTTGGGGTCGAGCACGTTTTCGAGCAGGTAATCGACGTTGGCGCGCTGCGAGCCGGTCAGTTCGGGGCCGACATCGCCGCCGCGGTCGAAGAGCTTGTGGCACGCGGCGCAACTCGCGGTGAAGAGTTTGCCGCCGTTGACGGTGTCGGCGGCTTTGAGGGTGTCGGCGGTGAGGTAGGCTTTCAGCCGCTTTTGTTGGGCGGCGCGCGTGGCCGAGGCGGGCTTGAGGTCGCCCCAGACCTGCGTCAACTTCCGGTCGAGTTCGGGGCGCTTGAGCGCGGTAATTTGCCGGGCGGTGAACGCGGTCAACTCGCCCTTGCCCACCGTGCCGCTCCCCACGGCGTCGAGCAGCTTCGCGGCGAAGTTCGCCCGCCCAGTGAGGGCTTGGATGGCGTCGGCGCGCTCGGCGGGGTTCAAGTTGGGGAACGCCACCAGGATGGCGGTCGCGGTGGCGTCGTCGGAGTCGCGCGACAGCGCTCGCAGTGCCGCGCCCCGCACCGCCGGGTCGGCCAAAAGGGCGCGCCACCTCGGGGCCAGCCCGGCGACCTGGCGCGCGGCCAACTGCTCGATGGCCGCGGCGCGGGCTTCAGCCGGCTGGGCGGCGTCGGCGGCGCGGGCGCTCAGGCGAGTCACCGCCGCCGGGTCGCCGAACTGCAGCGCCAGCGACTCGGCGACGGCACGCAACTCGGGGTCGGCCGAGTCGAGCAGCCCCGGCGCGAGTCTCGCCCAACTGCCCGGCGGGGCCACGCGCACCCGGTCGGCCAGCCCCTCGCGTAGCCCCTTCAGGAAGTCGAGTTTTACACCGGCGTCCGGGGCGTCGGCCACGGCGCCGAGTACCCGCTCCAGCGCCGGCGCGGGGTCGGCCTGGCCGAGCAGCGCCAGCCGCGCGGCGAACCGGCGGATGGTCGGGAGCTTACCGGCGGCGGCGAGCCGCAGCGCCCCGGCGGGGTCCGCGCGGAACGCTGGCGTCGCCGCCGACCAGATGAGGTGGGCGCGGTTCCAGTCGAGTTCGTCGTCGGCGCGGCCGAGTAGCCCCGGCAACAGCTTCCGCGCCGCCTCGACCGGGAGGCGCGTGGCGGCGCCGGCGAGGTGGGTGCGCACCTCCGGCGAGGTCTCCGACGCCGCCATCCGCGCCAGGGTTACCAGCCCGGCCGCACTCGGCTCCGACTCGGTGATAAGCCGCGCCGCCCAGATGCGCAACTCGGGCTTCGGCGACTTGGCGAGTGCTAGCACGTCGGCCTCGGCGAACTGGCCGGCGCCGATCAGGCACCACGCCGCGCGCAGTTGCCGCGTCACGTCGGCGAGAACCAGCATCTCGCGCAGCCGCACGAGCGCCGCGGGGTCAACGGGGCGGGCTTTCGCGCGCTCGGTCAGGAGCCGCCGGGCGTGCCGCACCTCCCACTCGTTCGCCGAGAGCTGTTTCTCGGCCAGCGCGAGGTCGGAGAGCTTCGACAGATCGACTGCCGGCCCCACGGTTTTGCCGTAGCCAATGCGGATGATCCGGCCGTTGGTGCGATCGACTGTTTCGTAGTTGTGGCACTCGCCGGTGTCGCTCCAGTCGCTGACGTAGACCGCCCCGTCGGCGGCGGGCTTGATTGCGACCGGGCGGAACCACGGGTCGTTGGCGAAGAAGAAGTCGGGCGCGCGCACCCCCACGTACCCCGCCGGGTTCCGCACCAGCGGGTCGCGGTTCAGGCGGTTGCCGTGGATGTTCCCCATGAGCACCGAGTTGCGATACTCCGGGGGGAACTGCCCGCCGAGGTAGATCAGGCACCCGGAGTGCGCGTGCCCGCCGCCGGCGTCGGAGTGGCCCCCGGTCGCAGTGCGGCTCGCGGTCCAGTGCCCCCCGGCCCAGTGCTTGTGGTCCGAGGTCGAGCGCATCGGCTCAAAGATTGATGCGTCGAACTCCGAGCCAAACATGCGCTCGTAGTGCGCGCCCGGAATTGCTTGCCAGAGGTGGTCGATCACGCAGTTCGTGAAGAACCCCTGCCCGTAGTCGTCGAAATCGAGGCCGAAGGGGTTCGTCGTGCCGGTGCAGACTACCTGAAACTCGTGACTGTGCGGGTGGATTCGCCAGACGCCGCAGTTGATCGGCGTGCGCTTCTCCTGCGGGGTGCCGGGCCTGCCGACGTGCGAGGTGGTGGTGATGCCGTTCAAGCCCCACAGCCAGCCGTCCGGCCCCCAGATCAGGCCGTTGACCACGTTGTGCTTGCACTCCAGGCTCCAGCCGTCGAGCACCACCC
>CAXTPM010000211.1:5339-8096 GCA_964245865.1 uncultured Fimbriiglobus sp.
GCGCCGGGCCACTCGGCTCGGGCGCGTCGGCGTTGAAGTCGCACGGCACGAACAAGAGGTTCGGCAGCGAGCAGAGCCACACCCCCCCGTGGCCGAGTTCCACCGACGAGAGGTTCTTGCCGCCTTCGAGGAACACCGTGCGCTTGTCGAACGCCCCGTCGCCGTCGGTGTCTTCGAGCACACTCACGCGGTCCCGCCCCGACCGGGTCGAACTCCACTCGGGGTAGCTGAGGCACTCGACCACCCACAAGCGGCCGCGGTCGTCGGTGGTCATCGCAATCGGCTGCACCACCATCGGCTCGCCGGCGGCGAGTTTCACCGTGAAGCCGGGCGGGACGGTCGCGCGGGCGGCGACTTCGCCCAGTGGGACGGGCCGGTCGGCGGGGCGCGGGGCGTCGGCGCCGGAAATGATCGCAGCAAGCAGGAGGGCGAAGGCGGGGCGGGGGAGAGTCCGCATGGTGGCCTCGTTGCAATAATTAGGTGAAGATCAACCCCGCCCTGCGAACCCCACGCCCGCCGCGTCGGCGTACCCCAGCACCCGCTCGCGCGCCACCCTGGCCGCGTCGTCGGGCGCCTCGTGGCAGGTGTACAACTCGACCGTCACCCACCCCGCGTAGCCGACCTCGCCGAGCGCGCGCAGCACGCCGACGAAGTCGATGACCCCCTCGCCGGGGATCAGGTGGTGGTGGACCCGCGTCGCGGCGATGTCTTCTAAGTGGACGTGGCGAATGTGGGGCGCGAGCTTGCGCACGGTGTCGGCCGGGTCGTCCTTCACGCAGTAGAAGTGGCCGATGTCGAAGTTCAGCCCCAGCGCCGGCGACTGCACGCGGCCCAGGAACTCCAAGTATTGGTCGGCGGTTTCGATCAGCAAGTCCGGCTCCGGCTCCACGAGGAGTAAGACCCCCTCGCGCTCGGCGTGGTCGAGCACGGGCTTCAACTCCTCGACGAACAGCTTCAGGGCCGCGGCCCAACTGGCGCCCGGCGCGACCGGCCCGCCGGGTTCGGTGGTCACGCACTTCGCGCCGAGTTCCTTCGCCAGACTTAGGGCGCGCTTGGTGTGGTCCACCCGGATGCGGCGGTAGTGCGGGTCGGGTTCGACCCACGACGGGTGCCAGTATTTCTGGCGCGGGTCGTCCACCGCGTGCATCATGAAGGCGTTCACGTTGCTGACCGCCAGGCCGTGCCGGTCGAGTTCGGCGCGGAGGCCGGCACGCTGCTCGGGCAGCAGGTACGCCGGCCAGGCGTGCGGCACGTCGGCCATGACCTCGACGCCGGTATAGCCGATCCCCGCGAGGCGTGCGGCCGCGTCGGCGAAGCTGTGGTTCAGGTAGGCATTCGTGCTGAACGCGAGGTGCATCGACCACTCGGGCGCGGAGGTGGGGCGGGGCGGGCGGTCGTCAGCCAATTGTCGGACGAGTCGGGGCTTCGGTCAAGGGACGCGCCCAAAGCAGACTCGTCGCGCGCCAGAAGATGTACGCCGCGGCCGGGATACTCACCTGGATCAAGGGCGCCTGCTCCAGCCCGGCGATCTTGAGCCACAGCCACTGCTGGGCCTGGGCGACCACGGTGCTGACGTAAAGTGCCGCCCACCCCAGCGCCGCGAGCCGCAGCCACTGCCGCCCGAGTCGCGGCTCGGCGCGCCACAAGAGCAGGGGTATGATCGCGGCGACGGCCCACTCGTAAACCATCACGTGCGGCGAGACGAGCAGCATCAAGAGCGTCGAGAGTGCGAACAGCCCCGGCACGTCGCCGCGCCGCCGGGCCTCCAGGCGCATGAACACCCCCGCCGCCAGCGCCGCCGACGCCAGCCACAAGAGCGCAGGCAGCGGCGCCGCCTCGGGCGTGAGCAGCAGCCGCCAGAACGCGCGCAACGAATGCGCCTTGCACCAGTCGAAGCTGTCGAACTGCGCGTTCCCCCCTAGACTCGTCACGAAGCCCGGCCACATCTCCGGAGTCGCCGCCATCGACGCACTCGACAACAGGGCGCCGCCGCAGATCACGCCCACCAGGCTCGGCCAGTAGCGCCGCCAGTCCAGGCACCACCACGCCACCAGCCCGACCAACAGCGGCGGCTTCACCAAGAGCAGACTCGCCGCGAGGCCCGCGCCGGTGAGCCGGCCCGCTTCGAGCAGCCGGTACGCCGCCGCGAACGCCAGGAGCGTGTAGAGGCTGGTCTGGCCGTAGCTGACCGCGCAGAACGTCGGCGCGAACAGCACGAACCCGGCCAGCGCGCGCCAGTAGTGCGCCGGGCGCAGCAGCCGCACCGACAGCGCCAGGCACGCGAACGCCACCGCCGTCCAGGTGAACGCGCTCTTGGCGTAGCTGAGGTTGGCAGTCGGCACGAACAGGAGCGCGAAGAACGGCGGGTTGCGGTAGGCCTCCAGCTTTTCGTCGAACGCGCCCGAGGGGAACAGCGACTGCTCGTAGGCGGCGAGGAAGTCGGTGTCGTAGACGCGCGAGGCGTCCCCGGCGCGGACTAGCTTCGCCGGGGCGTAGAACGCGAGGTGGTCCACGGCGTAGATGGTGCCGCCGAAGTCGCACTCGCCGTCGCCCAGCAGGTACGCCCCGACCCAGCCGGGCCACAGCAGCGCGCCGGCCAAGGCCGCGATGCGGACGCGCCACTTCCACCCCGCGTTCGCGCCCCTCACGCCCCACCGCCGAGTCGGGCGGCGAGCGCCCCGCGCACCAGCGCCTCCGGCACGCCGCCGACTAGTTCGGCCGCGCCGCCCGGCCCCCCCGGCAGCACGAAGCGCAAGC
>CAXTPM010000212.1:0-5677 GCA_964245865.1 uncultured Fimbriiglobus sp.
CGACATCGCCCGAGGGCGCCAGAATCTCGAACCGTACCGCGTCATCGACTGCGGGGGGCGTGAGGGTCGCGCGGTCCAAGGTGAGCGAGCGATAGTAGACCGTCTCCCCCGGCTGGTAGATCGGCTTATCCGTGGTGAGCAGCGTGGTAAACGCCGGGGCGCGGAGGCGAATGCTCTCGCTGACTTCGGCGCGCTTCTTCCCCTCGGCGTCGGTGGCCGTGACCTTGAGTGTGAGGCCCGAAGTCGCCGGCACGCGCGCCCACACGCTCGCCGGCAGGGTCAGGCGCCCCGTCACCTTGGGGTCGGGCGGCAAGTCCTCGTGGAGTACTACCCTCCCGGCGTCGTCGCGCACCTCGGCGGCGAGCTTCACCGGTAGAGTGGCGTCGGGGGGAGTGGCGGCGTAAGTGAACTCGTACTCGTTGGGCGCCCCGGCCACGGCGCTCGACGGCCCGGTGACGCTCAGTTGCCCGCCGGAGTTCGGCTTCGCCGCATCGATCTCGGCCGCGACGAACGCCTCGGCCACGGCGTCCTGCTCGGCGAGGCGTGCGCGCACCGCCTCGCGGTGGTCGGCCATCGTGCGGTTGACATCCGCAGAAATCGCCTCGATTTTGGCGTCGGCGTCGCGGGCGGCGCGCTCGGCCTGGGCGAGTTCGGCGCCGGCGCGGCGGGCCTCGGCCTCGCGCAGCAAGTTGGGGACGGCGAACAGCGCGACCGCCGCCGCCAGCCCGGCGACCAGCCCGCGCGTCACCCGGCGGCGGGGCTTCGGCGGCGCGACGGTGAGCGGCACAACTTCGGGCGAACCCGGCGCGACGAACGCCGGCGGCGCGGGGTCGGCGAGCGCGGCTTCGCGCACCAGGGCCAACTGTTGGGGCAATTCGGCCGCGATGGCCTGGCACGCCGGGCAGGCGGCGAGGTGGGCGGACAGCGCGGCCGACTCCTCGGGCGAGAGCAGGCCGTACTCGGCCTCCCAGAGCTGGGCGCGGAACGGGGAACAGGCTGGCATGGCGGGGAACTCTTCTCTTGTCCCCTCCCCCCTTGAGGGGGAGGGCTAGGGTGGGGGGGGGCCGCGGGGGACGGTGAGGTCGGGAGCGGGTTCGGAGCTTTCTTCTACTTGGCGAGTTAACCCCCCACCCTAGCCCTCCCCCTCAAGGGGGGAGGGGACAGGAGCAGAGGGGGCCGGACGGCGGCGCGAGGCGCTAGTCGTTGTCCGGGGCTAGCGCCGCGCGCAGCTTCAGCACGGCGGAGCGCATCTGGGTTTTGACGGTGCCCACGGGCATCGCGCGCATCGCGGCGATCTCCTCGTAGGTGAGGTCGCCGTTCTGGCGCAAGAGGAAGATCTCCTGCTCCTCGGCGCGCAACTGCTGAATCGCCTCGCGCAATCGGCCCACGGCCTCGGCGCGCTCGAGGGCGGCGCTCGGTGGTGCGTCGGTGGTGGCTGCTGGCATCGCGTCCTCGCCGGGTAAAGAACACGTCCTGCGCGACTTGCCGCTTCGGCGCAAGTCCCGCGCGGCGTTGAGTGCCACGGCGAAGACCCACGCTCGCAAGTTCGCAATCCCGCCCAGGGCGTCCCGGCGCTTCCAGCACTTGAGGAACGCATCCTGGGCCGCGTCGAGCGCGTCGTCGCGGTTGCCGAGCAGGACGACCAGGGTGCCGACGAGTTCCGCCCGCACGCCGTTGAAGCACGCCAACAGCAGCGCGCCGCCATCGGGCGGGGCGGGCGCGGTCGGCGGCGGCTCGGGCGTCGGGTGGAGCATCGGCATTCACCAGCACAGACGCACGCCGCCGGGCGGCGGATTGGGGCGGCGGGAGATTTTCTTACAGGGGAGGGCGAGCCGCCGAAGCGACCTCACCCCCGGCCCCCTCTCCCAAGAGGAGAGGGGGAGAAGCCCACTGGGCGAAGTGAGCGGGGGCGTCGGCCCCTAAGCCCGGCGTCCACTTCGCGCTGCCCGGAAGTGCCGGTCTGGCCCAGGGAGTCACAGTCCACGCATAGAAGTCCGTCCAGTCAGCGAGGGCCGGCGAATGAGTTCCGCGCCCTCAGCGCGTCGATCACGCGCAGGAACTTCTCATCGTCGTCAATTATGACGTGGTGGCCGCAGCACCCGATGACGTAGCCGGAGGGATTGTCGGCGATCTCGAAGCCGAGGGCGCGGCCCTTGGCGACCACGTCGGTAAGCTTCAGCAAGCCGCCACAGAAGGAGCAGGTGAGGTCGCCGCTGGCAGATTCGTCGGGTTCGGCCACGGGGGACTCTCGGTAACGGCTCGCCGGGAGGTACGAGGCAACGCGAGCGGGGGCTGACACCTCCCCAACTTGCGTCGGCAATTCTATCGTGCGGGTTGGGGATCGACCCTACGCCGTCGCCCGCGCCCCACTCCCCGTCGGCGCCTCCAGCCGCGCGGCGAACTTCGCCCAGTCCGCATCGCTCAATGGGAACTGCCCGCGCAGGCGCGCCAAGTCCGCGACCAACTCCGAGGCGTCGGCGTACTGCTGCGCCCCTGGGGCGGTGTCGCCCATCGGCGTCTCGCTGTCACTTTCGAGGCGGCGCACCACCTGCAACAGCGTCTCGGGGAACGCCTTACCGCGCGTGCGCCGCTTGCCGGGCGGCTGGGCCAACTGGCTCCACGCGAACAAGACCGGGCCGAGGGCACGCAGGTCCGCAATCGGAGTCGGGTCGAGCGCCGACGCCACGCCCATCGCCAGCCACATCGGCTCGCCGACGCCGGTGAGCTTGAGGTGCCCCGCCGCGTCGAGCACGAACGAGTCGCCGGACAACCGCCCGTGGACCAGGCCGTGGCGGTGGGTCGCTTCGAGGGCGGACGCCGCGGCGCTCGCCAGGTGCAGCCACACCGCCGGAGTCGCGGCCTCGGCGGGCCAGTCGCCGCTCGCGGACCCCTGCACCCACTCGCACAGCGCCGCCGGCCGGCCCTGGATTTCGAGCACCTCCAAGGTCTGGGCGAGGTGCGGGTGCGCCGAGTCGCGCGCCGCGCCGAAGCGCTGGCGGAACTCGTCGGGCCGCACCGCGTCGTCCATCTCGGCTTCCGAAAGGTGCCGCAGTAGGCACGCCGGCGACTCCGGGCGCGCGGGGTCGGCCACGCGGTAGACCACCTCGCGCGGCGTCACCCGGATTCGGTCCAGCACCGCGAACCGCGCCAGCGCCAGCGCCGCCAAGTTGCCGGTCTCGATCAGCGCCAGTTGGTAGACCGTCACCGCGCCGCCCGCGAGTAAGAGCGACCGCAGCGGGCGGCGCTGGGCCTCGGCCTCGGCGACGAGGGCGGCGGCGGTACCGGCGTCGGCGATCTGCTGCTTTTTCAGCAACTCGGCGAGTTGGGCGTCGGCCGGGTCAATCAGTTGGTTCGATGCGCGCGGCCGCGACTTGCCCGGCTCGGCGAGCGCGGCGAGGCGGCGGCGGAGCCAGTCGCGCAGGGCGGCGAGCTGCCCCTCGCGCTCGGCGGGGTCGTCGGCGGAGTGCCGCGCCGGGCGCGGCGCCTTGCTCGGCGGCGCGGGGGGCGGGGGCGGCGCGGCGACCACCACTGGCGGCGGGGCCGGGGGCGGCGCCGCGGCTCTCGCCTCGGCCTCGGCGACCTCAGCCTGCCACGCCTGGACCTGCTGGCGGAACCCGGCGACCGCCAGGCGGTGCTCGGCGGCGGCGCCCTCGATTGCCGCCCCCTGGCGTTCGAGTTGCCGCGCGGCCTCGGCGTGGCGCGCCTCGGCCTCGGCGAGTTGCCGCTCGCGCGCCGACAGCGCCGCGTCGAGCGACTCGAGCCGCCCCGACTCCGCGCGCAGCTCGGCCTCGGTGCGCGCGAGCGACTCGGAGAGCGACCGCCGGCGCTCGTCGAGTTCACGCGCCTGCGCCTCGCGGGCCTCGGCGAGTTCGCGCTTGACCCGCGCCACCGCGCGGCCGACCTCGCGCAACTTCGCCTCGCGCTCGGCCAGCCGCGCCTCGCGCTCCTCGGCGTCGAGTTCGCGCTGGGCGAGGGCGTCGGCCAGCGCCTGGGCCTCGGCGGCGCGGACTTCGAGAGATTCGGCCCGCGCGGCGCGTTCACCGGCCCCCGCGTCCCACCCGGAACGCTCGCGCTCCAGGTGTGCGGTGTGCGCTTCGAGGTCGGCGGCGCCCTGGGCCAACTCGGCCAGCCGCCGGTCGAGCGCCGCGGCGCGGCGGTCGAGTTCGGCGGCGCGGGCGACCAGCGGCGAGTCGTCCACGGGCGGTGGCGGCGGCGGGGTCCACGCGGCGACCTCGCGCTCGCGCCCGGCGAGCGCCTCGGCGCGCGCCGCCAACTCGGCTTCGGCGTCGGCGGTTCGCCGCGAGAGCGCCTCGGACGCCGCCTGGTTGGCGGCTTGCGCCTCGGCGAGTTGGGCGCGGCCCTGCTGGAGCTGCTCGGCGAGTTCGGCGCGGCTCTTGGCCAGCTCGGCCTCGAAGGCGTCGAGACTCGCCTTGCGCTGGTCGAGGTCCGGTAGTAACTCGGCAAGCCGCGCCGCTTCTTGACGCAGGGCTTGACACTCGGCTTCGAGCGCCGCCCTCCGCTCGGCCAGGGCGGCGAGTTCCGGGTCGGGCGCGCGCTGGCTACTGGGCGGCGGGGCGTCGTCGGGGTCGAGGCGCGGGTGCAGATGCACCTCGGCGAAGTGCAGTGTCAGGTCAACCGACCCCACCGCCGCGCGGTCGCCGTGCTTGAGGAGTCGGGCCTTGCCCCACTCGAGGGGCTGCGAGTTGACGAGGATCGGGAACGCCTCGTCGTGGCGCTCGATGCGGATGTGCTCGCCGTCGCGGACGAAGCGGCACACCACCGGGGGGACGGCGGCGCCGGCGAGGCGGAGTTCGCAGTTGGCCGCGCCGCCGACGCGGAACTCGTTCCCCGTGAAGTCGTAGCGGACGGGGCGGTGCGAGCCAGCGCGGACCTCGAACGACGGCCCGGCTGCGCCGCCACTGCCACTGGAAGTAGCCGGGAGCGTGTGGAACTGCGGCGAGAGGTACGAGCCGGGCATCGGCTTTGGGCCTGGTGGTCGGGGGCGTTCGGGGTCGGCCGGGTGCGAGATTCCACCCGAAGCGGCGGGAAGTTTCAAGCCGAACGGGGGGCGGGGGCCACGCTAAGTGCCGGGGCAACCGGGGGAAGCGGCGCAAGCCGGGCGGCGCCCGAGTTCCCCTAGGCGCCGCCGGGTGCGCGGTTTACCATCCGCCCCGCCCAATGAGCGGTTGGTGGGCCGGTTCCGAGTTCGCGTGCGAGGGTTTCACGATGACGGTTCGCTCTTTACTAATGACGATGGCGGTAGCGGCGGGTTTGGGCGGCGCGGCGCGGGCCGAGCCGATCCCGACCACAACCAGTGCCCCCGGCGGTACCTACCAGGGGTTCACGTACCGCACCGAGGTGGTCCCGACCGCATTCACCGACCCGGTCGGCCCCGCGAGCGGCGGCGTGGTCATGCCGGCCGGGGTGACGAGCGGCGGCGGCAACCTGAGCGCGACGTTCATGCCGGTAAGCGACTACCTGCCCGGCACACTGAACACCCCGCTCGCGGCGGGGCGCCTGACCTTGAGCGGCTCGGCGTCGGTCGGGGCGGGCGACTCGGGCGCCACCACGTTCGGCGCCGGATTCGGCGCGGGGACTTCGAGCGGCGCGTACACCTACGACATCTGGGTGCGCGACGCCGATCTGCCGACGCTCTCGCTCGCCTCCGATCCCAATC
>CAXTPM010000212.1:5687-8093 GCA_964245865.1 uncultured Fimbriiglobus sp.
CGGCGCGTACACTTATGACGTGTGGGTGCGCGACACCGAGGCCAAATCGACGGTGCTGTTCGCCTTCCGCGGCCTGCTCGCTGGCGGCGTGGCGACGAACGCCGACGGCACCATGACCGACACCCTCACCAACACCCTCGTGGGGCCGTCGAGCCTGAGCTACGCGATCGGGAGCCACACCTACACGGTCGAACTGCTGCCGGTCCCCGCGCCGCGGCTGAGTTCGTTCAAGCTCGACGGCGCCGAGATGGTGGCCGACGGCCCGGTGTCGCTGGAGTACCAGGCGATCGTCAGCATCGACGGCGTGCCGCAGACGGTGCAGACGCCCGAGCCGGCGACGGCGGTGATGGCGCTGGCGGGCCTCGGCGGCGTCGGGGCGCTGCGGCGGCTGCGGCGGCTGCGGCGCAAGCCGGCCGCGGCGGAAGGCGCGGCTTGAATCGGGGCCGGCCCGGCCTAGTGTAAGCGGGGTGAACCGCCGGAGTTGCGCGGTTGCCCACAGGGACCGCCGCCGTGAAGGCCACTCCGACTCTCCCCGCGACGCCCGAAGTCATCGAAGCCGCCGCGCCGCCCCCAACCCCAGTCGATGGGGGCGGAGCGGGCGCTCCCGTTCCGGCGCCGCCCCCGGCCGCGCCGCCGGCTCTCGCCAGGGGCGGACTCGACCTCGACTGGTTCGACGCGGTGTTCTTCGCGCTGTGCCTGGCCGTGGCGTTCGCCGCCGCGTCGTTCGCCGCGCGCAACTCCGACCTCTGGCTCGCGCTCGCCGGGGGCCGGCTCGTCGCTAGCGGGGATGTCGGCCTCGGTGCCGACGCCCTGAGCTACTCGGGGGTCGCGGCGGGCCGGCCGTGGGTGCATTCGGCGTGGCTCTCCGAGTTCCTGATGTACCAGGCGTACAAGTTCGACCCCACCGGCGCGGTGCTGGTGTCGGCGAAGGCGGCGCTGGTCACGCTCGCGTTCGGGCTGTGGGGCTTCGTCCGGCCCGCGAACCAGTCCCGCTGGACGTGGGGTCTCGTCACCCTGGCGGGCGCGGTGGCGGTGGCGCCCTACGCGCAGGCGCGCCCGGCGGTGGCGTCGATGCTGTTCACTTCACTCGCCATGCTAGCCCTGGTGCGCCTGCCCTGGCGGCGCGGCGGCTGGCGCGAGCCGCTGCTCCTCGGGCTGCTCACGGCGGTGTGGGCGAACTGCGACGCGTGGTGCCTGATTAGCCCGCTCTTGGTGCTGCTCGTGCTGGTCGGCACGCTGGTGAGCGGCGCGGGCGACGAGTCGGCGGTGGTGTGGGCGTGGCCCCCGCGCCGGCAACTGCTGCGGGCGCTCCTGGCCACGACCGCGGCGGTGTTCCTCAACCCGTCGCTCGTGGCGGCACTCGCCAAAGACCCCGCGTCGGCGCTCGACCAGATGGTCCCGGCGGAGTTGGGCGTCGGGGCGAGCGCGCCGGACGACACCGAGTTGCAGGCCGCGACGCTCTCGCCGCTCTCGCCGTTCTACTACGACCAGCGCGGGCGCAGCGTGAGCGGCGCCGCGCTCCTGGCCGTCGTGGCACTGGTCGCGGGCGGGGTGGCGGCGGTGGGGCGCTCGCAACTGAGCTTCGCGGTGGTCGCGCTCGGGATGCTGGTGCTCGCGGCGCAGCACATCCGGCTCGTGCCGTACTTCGTGTTCGCCGCCGGGCCGCTGGCCGCGGCGGGGCTGGCCACCATCCGGCTGAGTTCCCCCTCCGCCCCGAGTACCGACGCCACGGCGCGGGTCGGCCGCACCGCCGCCGGGCTGGGCCGCGTGCTACTCGTCCTCGGCGCGCTGGGGCTACTGGCCGCGTCGTATCCGGGCTTTCTGCACCCGCTCCCCGGCGACGCCGCGCTGCGCAGCCGGGTCGAGTGGCGCGCCGAACCCAGCGAGGGGCTGGCCCGCTACGCCCAGGCCGTGGAGAAGTTGCACCAGTCGGGCGCGGCGCCGGCGGGGGCGCGGACGCTGAACCTGAGTGCCGAGTCCGGCAACTACCTGGCGTACTTCGCCCCGTCGGCGCGGGCGTTCGTCAACGCCCGCTACGCCTACCACCGCGCGGAAATCCCCACACTCCTGGTGCTGCGGCGCGGGTTCCTGAACACGGTGGCGCGCGACGACGAGGCGATAAAGCAGAACTACCAGGCGGCCGCGAAAGTCGCCGAGGCGCAGGGGGCGGAGCTGCTGGCCGCGGTCGGGTCGCGCTTCAACGACGTGGGGCCGGTGCTGCTGAGCCAGGCGGTCGGCGACCCGCGCTCGGTGCTGATGCATCTCGACGGGCGCGGGGCGGTGATCGGCCGCGCGGGCGCCGTGGGCGAGTCGGCGCGGTTCGACCCGGCCGCGCGCCTGTTCGACGACCCCGAGCCGCTGCCCGCGCCGGCGGTGACGGCCCCGCCGGTGAACTCCGGCGAGTGG
>CAXTPM010000213.1:0-8078 GCA_964245865.1 uncultured Fimbriiglobus sp.
AGCGCGGGCTACTGGACCGATCTCGTCCACATCGCAGAGGACGGCCTGCTCGACCTGGTAACGATCGAGGACTCGCTCAGCCCGCAGTCGACTCGGTGGGCGGAGCCTTCGGCGCAACGGTCCTGGCCGCCCTGGCGGTAGACCACCCGACCCGGCGCGACTGGTCCTTGCAGTCCTACTACGCCCTCGTCAACTCCGGCCTGGGCGTCGAGGCGTTCGCGTACCTCAGAGCCACTGTCGCGGCGGACCCGACCAACTTTTATCTGCGGCACCTGTTCATCCGGCTGAGCTACGACCGCGGCGAGCGCGACTCGGCGTATGCGATGCTGCGCGAGCAGATCGCGCGCAAAGACGCCTGGGACCGGCACGAGGTCGATCAACTCTACGCCAACTTGGCCGAGTACCAGGAGCGCGAGGGCAAGCTGCCCGAGAAGCTCGACACCCTCGCCGCGTGGCTGGCGTTCAGCCCGGCGAGCGAGCAAGCGGCGGGGCAACAGCTCTCCGCGCTCGTCCGCACCGACGCCGAGCCGAAGGCCGACGCGCTCGCCGGCCAGTGGGTCGCCGAGGCCAAGGTCGCCAAGCCGTCCGAGGCGCAAGCCTCGAAGGCCCGCGCGGCGCTGCGGTTCATGCTCGGCCAGGCCGAGTACCTGAACAGCGACCGCCTCGACCCGAAGTGGGTGGCCGTGCTGGCCGACGCGGCGCGCTTCTACTTCGCGCAGGACCGCCGCTTCGGGCTGCTCGAAGCCATCACCACACACAACGCGTTCCAGCAGACCGACGCGGGCTGGGCGCTCCTGGCCGAACTGTTTGAGCGCGTCGTGGCCGGGGCGGCGACTAGCCCCGTCGAGCGGCTGCAGCAGGACCTTGACTGGGTCGTCCGGGTGCCGGTGTCCACCAAAACCGTGGCCTGGGCCAAGCTCGCCGCGACCGCCCGCGCCCGCTGGGCAACCATCACCGACGACGACGCCAAGCACGCCTTCGGCCAGCGGGTCGCGTCGCTTCTGAGCGGGCGCCTGGGGACCGGCGAGGCGATCCAGTTCACCCGCGAGCGCGTCACGTCCGGCCCGGCGAAGTACCGCCGGCAGTACCAGTCCGAACTGTTCGGCCAGCTCCTGTCGCTGCCGTGGGCCGACGCGCGGCTGGCGGAAGCCTACGAGCTAGTCCCCGTGTTCTTGACCGACGCCGAGGGCAAGCCGGCGCCGGCCGTGGACGCCATCGGCCCGCTGATGCGGCTGACCGACTGGGCGGTCCAGGCGCGCAACGCCGCGCTGCAGGCCGAGATCACAAACCCCGAGCGCCTGACGCGGCCCGAGCTGAAGGCCAAGCGCGACGAGGCGACCCGCCAGGCGCGCGGCGAGGTCATCGACCGCCTGACCAAGTTCGAGGCGATGGCCCCCGCGCCGCTCAAACCCTGGGCGAAGTTGGAGCGCCTGACGCTGCAGGCGAAGCACGACGCCGACCCCAACGCGCTCGCCGCCGACCTCTTCGCACTGCTCGGCACCGCCCCGCTGGCCGCGCCGGGCGAGGACGACGAGGTGACGGCCGGCCAGGCGATTGCGCTCGCACTCCAGGCCCGCGCCACGCACTTGGCAATGCACGCCGCGACCCGCAAGGCCGCGACCCCGGCGACGGTGGCCCGGCTACGCCAGTTCCTCGACGCCGGCATCACGGCCCGGCCGCAGGACGACGCCTGGAAGCAACTGAAGTACGAGTTACTAGTCGCGCTCGACCTGCCCAACGACCTCGAAGTGGCGCTAGCCGCGTGGGCCAAGGCCGGCGACCCGACCGCGCAGTGGCGCACGGCGCTGGGCTACCTCTACGCCGAACTCGGCCGGCTCAAGGAGGCCATCGCGGCGTTCGAGGGCATCAAGGAGATCGACGCCGACGCCTACGGCCGTTCGATGGCGCTCGCCCGGCTGTACATGGCCGTTGATGACAAGGCGAAGCACGATGCCGCGCGAACCGACGCCTACCGGCAGTTGGACGAGAACACGCTTGCGCAACTCCTCCAGGCCAAGTACCAGCCGTGGCAGCCGCGGCAGGGAGTGGCGCTGCCGACCGAACTCGACGCCGACACGCTGCCGATCCTGCGGGCGCTGGTCGAAAAATTCTCGAACGTGGACGGCTACTTCTACCTGGTGCAGCGCTTCTACCAGGCGTCGAAGGACTTCCGCATCCCCGAGACGGTCGCCGACGCGGCCCTCGGCCAGACGGCCGGCAAGGTCTACGCGGTTGTGGGGCGGATGCAGAGCCTCCTGAACGACATCCGCGACGAGGCGACCGCAGACAAGCTGGCCGAGCGCATCGAGGCACTCCGCGCCAGGGCCAAGACGCCGACCGACCTGCGGGCGCTCGACCTGCTGGCGATGCAAGTCCACCGCCGCGCCGCGGAGGTCAAAAACCAGCCCGGCCCGCACGCCGAACTGGCCCTGGCCGCGTTCCGCCGCGCGTTCGACCGGCCCTGGGCCGAGGGCGAAAAGTTACTCATGGCGCGACTGCTGCGCGACTTCGGCGTCATCACGCCGGAGGCACTGGGCGCCGAGCAACTGCGGCAACTTCAGGCGCTGACCGACGCCGCGCCCGAGGCGACGCTCGAACGCCTCAACATCGCCGAGTGCCACGGCGCCGCGCTGCGCGACCGGGGTAAGGCCGTCGAAGCCATCGGCGCGCTAGCGCCGGCGCTGGCCGAGTACATCGTCACCACCAAGGGCGTGTTCACACAGGAGTCGCTGGGCGCGGCCCAACTGCTCGCCTCGCTGCACGAGTCCCGCCAGGACTACGCCGAGGCCGAGCGGCTGTGGCTCGGCTGGCGCGCCGGCGCGAGCAACGACCAGGTGCGCACGTCGATCACGCAGTCCCTCGACCAGTGCTACGTGAACGCCCTGCAGTCCGACGGCGGCGTCACGCTCGGCAAAGGGGAGGCGCTCTACGCCGCGCTCCTGGGCCGGCTCAACGAGCGGCTGCGCGGCCCCGAGGCGAACGAGCGCTACCAGACGCTTAGCGCCTACCAGACGCTCTTTAACGTCGCCGAGGCCAAGAAATTCGCGCGGCTGAAGGCGGACGTACTAGTCCTGGCGACCGAGACGTTCCCGCGGCTCATAAGGCCGTGGGAGCAGAACTACGCCGGCTCGGTCCAGACCGTCGGCGGCGTGGTGCGGCAGTACGCCGGGCCGCACGCGGCGATCGAGTTTGTCGTCGGCCGGGTCGAGGCGCTGCCCGCGTGGCTGCGCCGCGCCGACCGCGCCGGCTGGGGCGCCTTCGCCTCGTCGCTGGGGGCGTGGCGGCACGAGTCGCCCGACCTGCCGCCGGCACTCGACGCCCGCCTGCTGAAGCTCGTCGTGGCCGAACTGACCGAAGACTTGCGCACGCGCCGGCAGCGCAACCGCGAGCTGTACGACCGCCGGCACGCCTACTACTGGGCCTCCAAGGAGCCGGAGTTCGCCGCCGCCGCCGAGGCCGTCCTGGCCGAGTCGAAGGACTCGGTCGAGGCGCAGTTGTACGCCGCGGACTACCTGTTCCACGGCGCGAACCGCGCCGGACGGGCGATCGAAGTCCTGTACGCCCTGCACCGCGCGAAGCGGCTGAACCCGGCCGGGCGGTTCACGCTGGCGGACTACCTCGGCCAAGTCAACCGCCACGAAGAGGTCGTCGCCGTCGCGGTGCCACTGCTCGACGAGACCCCCGACGACGCATCCTTGCGCTTCCGGCTGATGACGGCGTACCACCGCCTCGGCCGGGCGGCGGAGTCGCGCGAGCTGTTCGGCCGCGGCGTGGCGCTCTGGAAGGAGCGGAGCCGCTGGGACATGCACGCGATGGCCGAGTTCGCCAACGCCGCGCAGGTCTGCGCCCTGCACAAAGAAGCGGCGGACGTGTACGCCGAACTGATCCCCAACGCCCAGCGCGCGGCCGGGTCGCCGAACGCCGCCCTCGCGGAGTATTACCGCCGCTACGCGGTCTCGCTCTCGGCGCTCGGCCGGCACGCCGGGGCGGTGGACGCCGCGGCCGGGGCGATCGTCGCGTGGGGCGGCGACCTAAGCCGCCGGCGCGACGCGATTGCCACGCTGAACGCGACCGTGGCGGGCGTCCCCGACCTCGCCGCGCTCGCCGCGCACATCGACGCCCAGACGGCCGCGACCGGGCTGGTGAACCCCGTGCTGCGCAAGTCGCTCGGCGAGGCGTACCGCGCCCGGCAGAACTACGGCCCGGCGATCGCGCAACTGGAACTCGCCGCCGAGGCGCAGCCCAACGACCCCGAGACCTTCGCGGCGCTCATCGACTGCTACGACCGGCAGAACCGCAGGCCCGAGGCGATCGACCGCATCTTGAAATCGCTCGACTTGAGCCGGCGCGACCTGGCCCGGTACGACGACCTCGGCCGGCGCTACGAGTCGGCCGGGGACGCCGCGAGCGCGGAGCGGGCGTACACGAGCATCGTCGAAGTCATCCGCGGCGAGTCCGAGGGGCAGGCGCTGCTCGCCCGCGTCCGCCAGCGCCAGGGGCGCTGGGCCGAGGCGCTGCCGCACTGGGAGCAGGTGAGCGCCGCGCGCCCGCTCGAACCCCAGGGGCTGATCGGGCTGGCGGAGGCCCAACTGCACCTGAAGCAGTACGACGCGGCGCGGGCGGCGATCCAGAAGCTCCGCGCCGGGGCGTGGCCGGCGCACGCCGGGGACGTGCCCGCCAAGCTCCGCGAGTTGGAGGCGAAGCTGCCGAAGTAGCGGGTAGCGGCGCCGTGCGGGTGTGCTCGTGGCGGGAGAGTAGCCGCGGCTCGCGCACCAGCGGTGGGCCACTTTCTCGACGGCCATTCAAGACCGAGGCGAACGCCGACACGGGCGAACTCGGGCCGAAGGCCGCACTCGACCTACGGCACCTCGTCGCGCCGGCGGTGATCGCCGGGGCGCAGGTCGGCGTGATCCTGCTGAGCGCCGGGAACACCCTGCTGCCATGACGTGCCTCTGGGCATCGTGCTCACGTTCTCGCTGCTACTGGTCGCGGCGGTGGTGAACCTGCTGACCCAGGAAGTCCGCCACGGTCGCGGGCCTAGAGTTCACCGCCGGACTCCTGAGTGTGTGGAGCGGGGCGAGCTGGTACTCTCGCCGGCAGCGCCCACGCACCCAAGTACCTAGAGCAGTTCAACGCCGAGGAGTTGCCCGACCTCAGCCGCCAGTCGCTTGCCATGGGCGGGCCGGGGGTGAAGGTGGTCGCCGACGCCGGCGGAGCCGGAGCGCTGCGCGAGGCTCTGGCCGGCGCCGGCCCCGAGCGCGTGGAAGGGGTCGCCGTCGTCCCCCGCGGCGCGACACCCGCTGCGCCGTGCGACCTGAGCGAGCTCGGCTGACCGCAGCCGTGTGGGGCGTCGGAAGCCGATGGGAAGAGGGTGCGCCTGCTGGTAGTCGAGGCACGCGGCGCCGCCGCGCATCGGGGCCGCGCTCTCGGCCCGGTAGTTTCGCCACGGGGAACCTGCCGGCGGCAGTCAGCGGGGCGTGGCTAGTGGTTCAGCATGAACTCGTTAGTATTCAAGAGTGCCCAGAAGACATCCTGGTAGAACGTCACGTCGCCCGCCCCCGTGGGGAGCACCACGCCTGCCGGCGGCACCGGCTTGCCCGCCGGCCACTTCGCACCCGCCGAACCGGGTGAATCCGCCTTCGGCTTCTCGCCCGGCAAGAGCGCGCCTTTGCTCATGACGCCCTTGAGTTTGACGCGCTCCTCGGGCGCGATGTGCCGGTTCAGCACCATCACGAACAAGTCGTCGAGGATCAGGTCGGCGCTCGGCGTGCCGGACTTCGAGCGGCGGGCCACCACCCTGGCGACCGCGTTCGCCCCCTTCGCGCCGATCTCGGCGTTAATCTCCCGGCCGTTCATCATCAAGAGAGCCTGGACGACCGTGCCGTTGAACGTCATCTCGTTCCCCTCGTCGTCGCCGAACTGGGTGACGAGCTTGGCCATCCAGCGGTCGCGCTCGTCTTTCTTGGCCTTCGAGAGTTCCGGCGAGGTCTGCGAGTCGGAGCGGGTCGCCACCGTGATCGACTCGAACAGCACTTCGGGCGGCAGGGCTTTCAGCGGCATGCGGGCGAAGTAGGCGTCGTACTTGGGGTCGGCGTAGTCCTTGTTGGCCACGTGCGAGAGCTGGTAGGCGTCCGAGTTGCAAATCCACTCCAAGAGCTTCTTGGGGTCGTGGTTGTACTTGGCGAACTCCTCGGCGAGCTTCGAGAGCAGTTCGGGGTGGACGACCTCGTTGTGGCTCCCGAAGTCATCGACCGCCGCGTCTTTGTTCAGGCCGCGACCGAAGAGGTGCCCCCAGATGCGGTTGACGTAGGCCTTGGCGAAGTTGTCGTGGCCGACCACGAACTGGGCCAGCGCCTCGCGCCGGGTGGCAGCGTCCTCAGGCACGGTCTTCTCCGAGCGCTCGCCCCGCTCGGCCTGCGCCATGTCTTTGAGGAACACCGGCTTGATCGATTTGACCTGCCCGTCGCGGCGCTCGTAGAAGATGCGCCCCTCGCGGTTGGTGGCGGTGGTGTCGCCGACTCCGAGCTGCTGGAACGCCATCATCTGCGCGTTGGGGTCGGTGGGCCGCGTCGGGGTGCCGTCGAGCTTGACTTGCCGGAAGAACGCGTTCACGCCCCAGAAGTCCGACTGCACCCATTCTTTATTGAACGGGTGGTCATGGCACTGCGTGCATTGTGTTTGCAGCCCCAGGAAGAGCCGGGTGACGCGACTGGTGGCCGGCACGGCGTCGAACGGCCCGAGTTCGGCGCGCCGCTCGCGCGGGGTCGCCTCCCCCAACTGGAGGCCGATGAAGTTCACCGCGCCGTTCTCATTCGACTTGCCCGTAGCGGTGAGCAGCTTGGTGGCGAGTTCCTTGTGGTCGATGGATGGCTTCGAGAACTCGGCCATCAGCCAGGCGTGCGTCTGCTTGCGGTACGTCGCGTGCGCGCTGCGGCTCAGGAGCCACGTCGTCCAGGTGGTCGCCCAGTGGTCGGCGTACTCGTCGGCGTAGTCGAACTTCAGCACGGCCTTGCCGTCGAGCTTCACCACCGCGCCGTTCACCCTCGGCTTGTAGTCGGAGCTGTAAAGCAGCCGGCTCACGAGCTTGGCGCGCTTGTCGGCGGACTGGTCGGCCTCGAAGTCGGCGAACTCCTCGGGGGTGGCGATGCGGCCGACGATGTCAATGAACGCGCGCCGCAGGAACTCCGCGTCGGTCGAGCGTGCGGCGGGCTTTTTAATCTCGGCCTCGGCCCACTTCGCCCGGATCAGTTCGTTGATCGCGGCCGTCTGCGGCGCCGGCTCCGCGGCGCGGCTAATACCCGCCACCAGTCCGAGGGGGGCGAGCGCTAAGATTGCGAGCGAAACGAGGCGCGGGCGGGACATGCGGAACCCCGGTCGGCGTGGGCGGGCAAGCGGGAGTGCGGCGGGGGCATTGTAGCACGCCCCGGCCGGCGTATCATCTAGACGGATTCCGCTGCGGGGTGGTTCCGCCAACTGGGGCGGACTGGGGACAAAACGCATGCAGTTCGACCTCGACGCGGTGCGCCGCAACGTGCGCCAGGCCGGCACCGAGGACTTGCTCGACCGCGCGACGGTCTACCGCGCGGGCATGGAACCGCTCGCCCTGGAAGTGATCGAGGCCGAGCTGCGCGAGCGCGGCCTGAGCGGCTACGACCTGCTGAACCACCAGACCGAGCGCGAGGCCGACTCACTGTTAACAAGTGGCGGCGTGGCCGAGCGCTGCGACTTCTGCGAGCTGCCGGCCGTGGCGAGCGGGTGGGGCTGGCACTCCTTCTGGGGCCGGGTGCCGGTGTTCCCAAGGCGGTTCCGCTACTGCGCGCGGCACCGGCCGGCGGGAGATGACGGGGGCGAGCAGGGGGTGTCAACCCCCTGACCCTGGCAAACACTTACGACGCGTGCCTGGTGTCTGCCAAGAGCGTACCCCGCTCACCAGCACTCTACCCCGCCGCGTGGATCGCCTTCGCCATGTCGGCGGTGAGCTGCGTGCTCGGAATCCCAAGCGTCTGGCTCGCCCAGCTCATGATGGCCGGGGTGTAGGGGAACGTCCCCTTCTGCACCAACTGTACGAAGCGCAAGTC
>CAXTPM010000214.1:0-2898 GCA_964245865.1 uncultured Fimbriiglobus sp.
ACGGCGCCTGGACGCTGACCACCCCGCCGATCGTCCCCGGCTTCCACTACTACGGCTTCCGCGTGGACGGAGTGCTGGTGAACGACCCCGGCAGCGACACCTTCTTCGGCACCGGCAAGCCGACGAGCGGCATCGAGATTCCCGAGAAGGGCGTCGATTTCCACTACATCAAAGACGTGCCGCACGGTGAGGTCCGCTCGCGCTGGTACCCCTCGAAGGTGACGGGCCAGACCCGGCACGTGATGGTGTACACCCCGCCGGGCTACGACGCGGACCCGGCCAAGCGCTACCCCGTGCTGTACTTGCAGCACGGCGGCGGCGAGGACGAGACCGGCTGGGTCCGGCAGGGCCACGTGAACTTCATCCTCGACAACCTGATCGCCGAGAAGAAGGCGGTGCCGATGATCGTGGTGATGGAGAAGGGCTACGCCGCGCGGGCCGGCGCGACGCCGCAGTCGAGCGGGGCGGGCGGGCCGGGGCGGGGCGACGGCGGGGCGTTCGAGGACGTGGTGACCAAAGACCTGGTCCCGATGATCGACTCGACCTACCGCACCCTGACCGACCGGGGGAACCGGGCGATCGCCGGGCTGTCGATGGGGGCCGGCCAGTCGATGCAGATCGGCATGAGCCACCTCGACCAGTTCTCGGTGGTCGGGGCGTTCAGCGGCCTGCGCCCGCTCGACCTCAAGACGGCCTACGGCGGGGTGTTCGCCGACGCCGGCGCGTTCGACCAGAAGCTGAACCTGCTCTACCTGCACTCCGGCACGGTCGGCATGGACGCGGGCATCCACAAGGCCGCCGAGGGGCTGCACGGCGCGCTCCAGCAGGCCGGCAGCAAGCACGTGGTGTTCCGCGACTCCCAGGGGCTGGCGCACGAGTGGCAGACCTGGCGGTACGCCTTCCACGACTTCGCCCCGCGACTTTTCCAGCCGATGAAGTGAACCCCGCCGGCCGAAAATCGGTTAATCCCTGGCCGGCCCGACGGTCGGGGGCCGCAGTATGTTGGGCCGGGGGAAGTCAATCCCCCGGCGATCGACCTTCGACCGACCGCTCTCCCCTTCTATCCGTTCGGACCAGGAGCTGACCGTATGCTTCGCTTCTTGTTGGTCGCCCTCTGCGGCGTGTTCGCCGCTTCGGCGGGCGTCGCCGCACCCCCCGGCCTGAAGGTGCTGTTCCTCGGCGACAACGGCGGCCACCGGCCGAAGACCCGGTTCGACCAACTCGAGCCGGTACTCGCCAAGCGCGGCATCGCCCTGACCTACACCGACACCCTCGACGCGCTCACGAGCGAGAACCTGAACAAGTACGACGGACTAGTAATCTTCGCCAACCACGACCGGGGCAAGCCGGAGCACGTGAAGGCAATCAGCGACTACGTGAATAGCGGCAAGGGGTTCATCCCGCTCCACTGCGCCAGCTTCTGCTTCACCAACGACGACGATTACGTGAAGCTGGTTGGCGCGCAGTTCCGCAGCCACACCACCGGCGTGTTCCGCACCAAGACGACCGCCCCCGCCCACCCGATCATGGCCGGGTGCGACAGCTTCGAGAGCTGGGACGAGACCTACGTCCACACCAAGCACAACGACGAGGGCCGCACGGTGCTGGAGGTCCGCACCGACAAATCCATCGACGAGCCGTGGACGTGGGTGCGCACGCAGGGCAAGGGCCGCGTGTTCTACACCGCCTGGGGCCACGACCAGCGCACCTGGAGCCACGACGGCTTCCACGCACTCGTGGAGCGCGGCGTCCGCTGGGCCTGCGGGCAAGACCTGAAGGGCGCAACGACCTACACCGACGCGCCCAAGATGACCAAGGTCGAGGCCGACGGCAAGGAGTTCGAGTACGCCGAGGCGAAGATTCCGTTTTACCCCAAGAGCACCAAGTGGGGCACCCAGGCCGACCCGATCACCAAAATGCAAAAAGCCCTCAGCGTCGAGCGGTCGCTGAAGCACTACAGCACGCCCGAGGGGTTCGAGCTGAAGCTGTTCGCTTCGTCCGAGCAGTTCGGCGGCAAGCCGGTCGCCATGACCTGGGACGACCGGGGCCGGCTGTGGGTGAGCGTCACCCAGGACTACCCCAACGACCTCAAGCGCGACGGCGAGGGCCGCGACAAGATCGTCGTGCTGGAAGACACCGACGGCGACGGCAAGGCCGACAAAGTTACCACCTTTGCCGAGAAGCTGAGCATCCCCACCAGCATGCTGTTCGTCCACGGCGGGCTGCTCGTCCACCAGGCGCCGCACACCCTGTTCCTGAAGGACACCGACGGCGACGGCAGGGCCGACATGCGCCAGGAGGTCATCACCGGCTGGGGCACCAACGACACCCACGCCGGGCCGAGCAGCCTGCGCTACGGCTTCGACAACTGGATTTACGGCATGGTGGGGTACAGCGGTCTGAACGGCACCGTCGCGGGCGAGCGCTTCCGCTTCGGCCAGGGCATCTACCGCTTCAAGCTCGAAAGGGACGGCGAGCACGCGCTCAAGGCGACGAAACTCGAACTCCTGCGCAACGTGAACAACAACGCCTGGGGCGTGGCGTTCAATGAAGACGGCGACCTGTTCGGCAGCACCGCCAACGGCTGCCCGCTGGTGCACGTGCCGGTGCCCAACCGCTACTACGAAACCATCCGCCGGGCCAACCCCGGCCCGCTGCCGAGCATCGCGCTGAGCAACGCCTTTCACCCGATCACCGACAAAGTCCGGCAGGTGGACTGGCACGGCGGGTTCAGCGCCGGCGCGGGGTGTGCGGTCTACACCGCCCGCACCTACCCCGAGGCGTACTGGAACCGCACCGCGTTCGTCAGCGAGCCGACCGGGCACCTAACGGCCGCGTTCGTGCTCCAGCCGGCCGGCACCGATTACGTGGCCCGCTACGGCTGGAACATCGTCGCCG
>CAXTPM010000214.1:2908-5945 GCA_964245865.1 uncultured Fimbriiglobus sp.
CGACGGCAACGTCTGGCTGCTCGACTGGTACAACTTCATCGTCCAGCACAACCCCACGCCCAACGGCTTCAAGACCGGCAAGGGGGGCGCCTACGAGTCCGACGCCCGCGACAAGACCCAGGGCCGCATCTACCGGCTCGTCTACAAATCCGCGAAAGTCGCCGACCGGCCCGACCTGACGGGGCGAGAGCCAGGGGCGCTCGTCGCGGCGTTCGGCTCGGACAACCTGTTCTGGCGGCAGCACGCCCAGCGGCGGCTGGTGGAGGGGGGCGACAAGGCGGCGGTCGAACTGCTCCGAAAAGTCGTCGCCGACGCCAAGTCGGACGCCCGCGCCGTGCTGCACGCTGTCTGGGCGCTCGACGGCCTGAAGGCGCCCGCCGAAGCCGTCGCCCTGCTGACTCACCCGTCGCCGGCCGTGCGCCGCGCGGCCCTGCAAACGCTACCGCGGGACGCCAAGTCGGCAGACGCGATCCTCGTCGCGAACCTGCTGGACGACGCCGACCCGCGTGTGCGCCTCGCGGCCACACTGGCGCTGGCCGACCAGCCGGTCGCCGCCGGCGCCGGGCCGGTGCTGGCGAAGCGCCTGGCGACCCTCGGTGCGGCTAGCGACAAGGGGCTGGCCGACGCCACCCTCGCGGCGGCGGTGGCGCACGCCGGGCCGGTGCTGGCCGAGTTGGCCAAGTCGAAGAGTGCCGCTTTGTCGAAGGAAACTCTCGCCGCCGTCGAGCGCGTTGCCGAGAGCTACGCGGCCAAGTCGCCGGCCGACCTCGGCGGGCTGCTCGGCTCCCTCGGCGGCTCATCGGTGTCCGACGCGATCGTCGCGGGGCTGTCGAGCGGCTGGCCGGCAACGAGTGCGGCCAAGCTGACCCCGGCCGACGAGGCGGCGTTCGTCACCGCCCTCTCCGCGAGTTCGCCGGCCAGCCGCGGTCGGCTGCTCAAACTCGCGGCCGCGTGGGGCGTCAAGGGGCTGGAGGCCCAGGTCGCGGAGGTGGCGAAGGGGCTGCTCTTCACACTCGCCGACGAGGCGGCGCCCGCACCGGCCCGGCTCGGCGCGGCGAAACAGCTCGTCGAGATTCTCCCGGCGGACGAGAACGCGGCCGTGGCGATCGTGAACGCCGTCACCGCGAAAACGGCCCCGGACTTGGCCACCGGGCTATTCGACACTCTGGGCGCGAGCCGCGCCAAAGCGGTCGGCCCAGCGGTGGTGGCTAAGCTTGCCGCCGTGCTCGCCCGGCCCGAGGCGGCGACTGCGTTCCTCGACGCGGTCGAAACGGGCGCGGCGCGGTTCGACATGCTCGCCCTCGACCAGAGGACCGCCCTGGCGGCGCACCCGGACCCGGCGGTGGCCGGGCGGGCTTCCAAACTGCTCGCCCAGGGCGGCGGGCTACCCGACCCCGACCGGCAGCGGGTGATCGACGACTACCACGAGGTCGTCACGAAGACCGGTAACGTGGCCAACGGCAAGAAGGTCTTTACCGCCCAGTGCGCCAAGTGCCACAAGCACACCGGCGAGGGCGCGCAGATCGGCCCGGACCTCACCGGGTTCGGCGTCCACCCCAAGGAAGAAATCCTCATCCACGTCATGGACCCCAGCCGCAGCGTAGAGGGGAACTACAAGAACTACACCGCCCGCCTGGCAGACGGCCGTGTACTCACCGGCCTGCTCTCCGCCCAGACGAAGACGACGGTGGAACTGCTCGACGCGGAGAACAAGCGCCAGGCGTTCAACATCGCGGACCTGGAAGAAGAACTGATTGAGTCGAAGAAGTCGCTCATGCCCGAGGGGTTCGAGAAGCAGATCAACAAGGCCGACTTCGCCGACCTGCTGGAGTTCCTGACGCAGAAGGGGAAGTACGTGCCGATCCCGCTCGACCGGGTTGCCACGGTGGTCACCACCCGCAGCCTGCTCTCCAACGCAGCCACTCCGGCCGAGCGGATGGTGTTCGATGACTGGAAGCCGAAGGAGTTCGGCGGGGTACCGTTCGTGCTGGTGGACCCGAACGGGGACAAGATCAAGAACGCGGTCATGCTGAACGGCCCGAACGGCGACCTGCCGCCGAACATGCCCAAAAGCGTGACGCTGTCGTGCAACAGCCCGGCTAAAGTGCTGCACTTCCTGAGCGGCGTCGGCGGGTCGAGCCACCCGGCGGGCCAGCGGGGGACGGTCAGCATGGTCGTCCGCCTGCACTACGCCGACGGCAAAACCGAGGACCACGAACTGAGGAACGGAATCCACTTCGCCGACTACAGTCGCCGGGTGGACGTGCCGGGGTCGAAGTTCGCGTTCGCGCTCGGGTCTCAGCAACTCCGCTACTTGGCCGTCACCCCGAAGCGCCCCGACGCGGTGATCGGGCGGATCGAGTTGCTCAAGGGGGACAACTCGTCCGCCCCGATCGTGGTGGCGGTCACCGTCGAGACGCCGTGACCACTGGTCGCCGTCCCGGCTACCAAGTCGCGGGGCGTGGGGGCAGGCGGCGGACGGGCGAACCCGTCCGCCGCCTGCCCCCACGCATTCCAGCCGGAGGCCTCCCGTCGGGCGGGGGATGGATGGCGGGCCTAGCCGCGGCGGGGTCTGCGGGCTAAGTCGATGGCGTCCCACTCCGGCGTCACCGGCGGTGGCGCGTCCCCCTTCCACACTCTCGAGGTCACGCCGTGAGGCTCTCCCCCGCACTCGTCCTCCTGACCTTCGCCGCGCCCCCCGCGATCGGGGCGGACCTGCCGCGCTCAGCCCCCGAGGCGCAGGGCGTCTCGTCCCCGGCCATCCGGGCGTTCGTCGAGGCGGCAGACCGCGACATCGACGCGCTCCACAGTTTCATGCTCGTGCGGCACGGCCGCGTCGTCGCCGAGGGGTGGTGGGGGCCGTACGCCGCCGAGACCCCGCACATGCTGTTCTCCCTCAGCAAAAGCTTCACCTCGACCGCCGTCGGCATCGCGGTGGGCGAGGGCAAGCTGGCCATCGACGACCCGGTGCTGAAGTTCTTCCCCGGCGACGCCCCGGCCGGGGTGGTCACCAGCGGCAGCTACGCCCCGTTCCTGG
>CAXTPM010000214.1:5955-8009 GCA_964245865.1 uncultured Fimbriiglobus sp.
GCGACGCCCCGGCCAGCCCGAGGACCAACCTGAAGGCCATGCGCCTCGCCGACCTGCTCCGCATGTCCACGGGGCACCAAAGCGAGCCGGCCCGCAAGCCGACCGAGCCGTGGGCCAAGACGTTCCTCGCCCAGCCGGTGCCCTTCAAGCCGGGCACCCACTTCCTGTACAACACCCCGGCCACGTACATGCTCTCGGGCGCGGTGCAGCAGGCCACCGGCCAGACCGTCCTCGACTACCTGAAGCCGCGCCTGTTCGACCCGCTCGGGATTGCGAACCCGACCTGGGAAGCCAGCCCGCAGGGGGTCTCGGCGGGTGGGTACGGGCTGAGCGTGCGCACCGAGGACATCGCCAAGTTCGGGCAACTCTACCTGCAAAAAGGCAACTGGAACGGCCGGCAGCTCGTGCCGGCGGCGTGGGTCGAAGCGGCTACGGCCCGGCAGACCTCCAACGGCAGTAGTCCCCAGAGCGACTGGGACCAGGGGTACGGCTACCAGTTCTGGCGCTGCCGGCACGGGGCTTACCGGGGCGACGGCGCGTTCGGGCAGTACTGTATCGTCCTTCCGGAGCAGGACGCGGTCGTCGCCATCACCTCAGGCGTCAAGGACATGCCGGCGGTCCTGAACCTCGTCTGGGACAAACTCCTGCCGGCCCTGAAGCCCGACCCGCTCCCCGCCGACGCGGGCGCCGCAGCCCAACTCGCCGCGACCCTGAAGGGGCTGACAATGCGGCCACCCGAGGCCAAGGGGACGCCGCCCAAGGTGGCGGGCAAGGCGTACACGTTCCCGGCCAACGACGCGAAGCTCGAATCGCTCGCCCTCGAATCCGGCAAAGACGGTGTGACAACCCTGGTGGCGCGGGCCGGCGGCGCCGAGCGGCGGATCGAGTGCGGGGCGGGCGATTGGAAGAAGGGCCGGGCCGCGTGGGGCCGGCTGCCCGAGCAGCCCGCCGCCGCGGCCGGGGCGTGGACGGCGGACGACACGTTCACCGCGAAGGTCTGCTTCACCGAGACGCCGTTCGTCGCCACCGTCCGGCTGACGTTCGCCGGGAGCGAGGTGCGGTGCGAGTCCGAGTTCAACGTCGGCTTCGGGGCGACCAAAGACGCCGCGCTCGTTGGCAAGGCGGAGTAACGGGCCGGGCCGGGCCGGGCGGGCCGGCTTCCGCATAATACCATCCGAGGCCGCCCACCCGTCTACCCCCGTTGCCCCGTCAGGCAGGCACCCCGTGACACACCGACTGTTGCCGCTCCTCTGCGCGTGCCCTCTCGTAGCCGCGTTCCAGGCACCCGCCACCGACCCGCCCCCCGCAGTCTCGGCCGAGCGGGTCAAGGCCCACGTCGCCTACCTGGCGAGCGACCGGCTGGAGGGGCGCGGCCCCGGCACGGCCGGGGAGGAACTCGCCACCGACTACCTCGCGGGCGAGTTCAGGAAGGCCGGCCTCGCGCCGGGGGGCGCGCGGGGGACGTACCTCCAGCCGGTGCCGCTCGTCCGCGTCGTCACCGACCCGGAATCGACCCTGCGGGCGACCCCCGCGCAGGGCGGCGCCGCGCTCGACATCCCGTGCGGGGAGGGATTCGCCGGCACCAGCCAGACGCAAACCGGGCTGGAGGAGTTCGACGCCGAGGCGGTCTTCGCCGGCCACGGCATCACCGCCCCCGAGTTCGGCTGGGACGACTACAAGGGGATCGACGTGGCGGGCAAGGTGGTGGTGCTGTTCACCAACGAGCCGCCGTCGGACGACCCGGCGCTCTTCGGCGGCAAAGCCCTCACCTACTACGGCCGCTGGACGTACAAGTTCGAGGAGGCCGCGCGGCGCGGGGCCAGGGCGTGCCTGATTATCCACACGGCCGAGACGGCCGGCTACCCGTACTCGGTCGTGCGCCCGCTCGACGGCGCCCAACTCAGGCGCGAGCCGGGCGCGCCGGCGCTCGCCTTCGCCGGCTGGCTCTCCCGCAAGTCGGGCGAGCAGTTGCTCGGCATGTCCGGGCGGACGGTGGACGCGGCGCTGAAAGCCGCCGACACCAAGGGGTTCAGCCCGTCCCCGCTCGGCGTGAC
>CAXTPM010000215.1:0-1295 GCA_964245865.1 uncultured Fimbriiglobus sp.
GCATCGTCGCCATCGGCCGCAACGAGGGCGAGCGGCTGAAGGCCTGCCTCCGCTCGCTCCCGGCGGAGGCCGCCGTCGCCTATGTCGATTCCGGCTCGACCGACGACAGCGTCGCCTTCGCGCGCGGGCGGGGCGTCACGGTCGTCGCCCTGCCGATGGACCGGCCGTTCACCGCCGCGCGGGCGCGCAACGCCGGGTTCGGGCGGCTGCTCGAGTTGCGCCCGGACACTCAGGCGGTGCAGTTCGTGGACGGCGACTGCGAGGTGGACCCCGGCTGGCCGGCCGCCGCCCGAGGCGCGCTGGCCGCGCGGCCCGAGGTCGCCGCGGTCTGCGGCCGGCGACGCGAGCGGTTCCCCGAGCGCTCGGTCTACAACCGCCTGTGCGACCAAGAGTGGGACACCCCCGTCGGCGAGGCCGAGTCGTGCGGCGGGGACGCCCTGATCCGCGCCTCGGCGCTGCGGCAAGTCGGCGGGTACGACGGCGCGCTGATCGCCGGCGAGGAGCCGGAACTCTGCGCCCGCTTGCGGGGGGCCGGGTGGAAGGTGCTACGCCTGCCAGACGAGATGACGCTGCACGACGCGGCCATGACGCGCTTCGGGCAGTGGTGGCGGCGCGCGGTGCGTGCCGGCCACGCCTACGCCGAGGTCGCCGCCCGGCACGGCCGAACGCACTTAAAGTCGTGGCGGCGGCAGGTGCTCAGCAACTTCTTCTGGACTGCCGCCGTGCCCCTGATCGCCGTCGCCGCCGCCCTGATCAGTCCGTGGCTCGGCCTCGCCGTACTGACCGGCTACCCGGTGCTCGGGCTGCGCATCTACCGCTACCGCCGCCGGAGCGGGAATTCGCCGGCCGACGCCCGGCTGTACGCCGCGTTCAACGTGCTGGCGAAGTTCCCGATGGCGCTCGGGCAAGCGCGGTACCTCCGCAACCGCCTGCTGGGGCGCGCGCAGCCGCTGATCGAGTACAAGTCGGCGGGGCCGCGCGCGGGCCTGCGCGTCGCGTACCTGGTGAACCAGTACCCGCACGTCAGCCACAGCTTCATCCGGCGCGAGATCGCCGGGGTCGAGGCGACCAGAGTGAGTGTGCTGCGCGTCTCGATCCGCCGCCCCGGCGTCAAGCTGGTCGATGCCGGCGACCAGGCCGAGGAGCGACTGACGCGCGTGCTGCTCGACGCCGGGCGTGGCGTGGTGCTGGCGTTCGAAGTGACCGACCCGGACGGCGAGGTCACGCTGATCCGATTTACGAACATCAAGACGGACGCGCCGGTCGCCGACGAGGCGCTGACCCTGAAGGCCGCC
>CAXTPM010000215.1:1305-8001 GCA_964245865.1 uncultured Fimbriiglobus sp.
GACTGACGCGCGTGCTGCTCGACGCCGGAGTGGCCGGGCTGGGCGCCGCGCTCGGCCGGGCGGCGCTGGGGAGGCCGCTGCGGCTGCTGCGCGCGGCGCGCCTGGCGTGGCGGCTCGGCGGCAAGTCGGGCAAGCGGCTGCGGGCGCTGGTGTACTTGGCCGAGGCGTGTCTGCTGAGGCGCTGGCTCGCCGCAGAAGGCGTGGGCCACCTGCACGCGCACTTCGGCACCAATCCGGCTGATGTGGCGGTGCTCTGCCGCGCCCTGGGGGGGCCGCGCTTCAGCTTCACCGTCCACGGCCCCGAGGAGTTCGACCGGCCCGAGGCGATTTCCCTCGGCGAGAAGATCGCGGCGTCCGAGTTCGTCGTCGCGGTCAGCTCGTTCGGCCGCAGCCAGCTCTACCGCTGGTGCCGCCTTGCCGACTGGCCGAAGGTGCGCGTGGTGCGCTGCGGCGTCGATGCGTCGTTCCTCGGCGACGGCCCGCTGCCGCCCGCCACCGCCCCGAGGCTCGTGTGCGTCGGGCGCCTGGCCGAGCAGAAGGGGCAGCTCGTGCTGATCGACGCGGCCGCGCGGCTCGCCGCCGCCGGGGTGGACTTCGAGTTGGTGCTGGCTGGGGACGGGCCGATGCGTAGGGAAATTGAGTCGGCGGTCGCCGCGCACGGCCTGGGGTCGCGCGTCCGCGTCACCGGCTGGCTCGGCGGCGAATCGGTGCGGGCCGAGCTAGTGGCCGCGCGGGCGCTGGTGCTGCCGAGCTTCGCCGAGGGGCTGCCGGTGGTCATCATGGAGGCACTCGCGCTCGGCCGGCCCGTGGTCACGACCACCGTCGCCGGCATCCCCGAGTTGGTGCGCGACGGCGAGGGCGGCTGGCTGGTGCCGCCCGGCGACCCCGAGGCGCTCGCGGGGGCGATGCGGTGCGCGCTGGACGCCGACGCCGGGCGCCTGGCCGAGATGGGCCGGGCCGGGGCGGTGGCGGTGCGGGCGATGCACGACGCTGGGGCCGAGGGGGCCAAACTGGCGGCGCTGTTCGCGGCATCCATGCGGGGGGAGTCATGACCTGGCCCGAAGCCTGCACGTGGGGAGTCGCCGCCCTGCCCTCCGTGCCGCTCGTGACACTCGCCGTCGAGTGCTTCGCGGCGCTCGTGCCGCGCCGGGTGGTGCCGCCGCCGTTCGGCACCCGCCCGCACCTGGCGGTGCTAGTCCCCGCGCACAACGAGAGTTCGGGGCTGATCCCGACGCTGCGCGACATCGCCACCCAACTGTCGCCCGGCGACCGGCTACTCGTGGTGGCCGACAACTGCGCCGACGACACCGCCGAGGTGGCCCGCGCCCGCGGCGCTGAGGTGGCCGAGCGGTTCGACCCCGAGCGCCGGGGCAAGGGCTACGCGCTCGCCTTCGGCCGCGACGCCCTCGCCGCCGACCCGCCGGAAGTCGTGATCGTGGTGGACGCCGACTGCCGTCTCGGCCCAGACTGCCTAGCGCGCCTGGCGGTGGCCGGGCGGGCGCGGCCGGCGCAGGGGGCGTACCGCATGACCGCCCCCGCCGGCGCGGGGCCGGGCCGGCAAATCGCGGTGTTCGCGTTCCTGGTCAAGAACGTCGTCCGCCCGCTTGGCCTGAAACACCTCGGCGCGCCCTGCCTGCTGACCGGCACGGGGATGGCATTCCCGTGGGCGGTGTTTACCGCCGCGCCGCTTGCGCACGGCCACATCGTCGAGGACATGGGGCTGGCGGTCGATCTCGCGGCGCTCGGCACCACGGCGGCGTTCGTCCCCGAGGCGGAGGTGTGGGGCGAGTTCCCGGCCGACGACACCGCGGCCGGCACCCAGCGGCGGCGGTGGGAGCACGGGCACCTGGGCGTCATCCGCGCGGGCGTCCCCCGATTACTCGTCGCCTCGGTTCGGCGGGGCCGGCTCTGGCTGCTGGCGCTGGCGCTCGACCTGGCGGTGCCGCCGCTCTCGGCCCTGGCAATGGGCGCCATGGGCGCGCTGGCGGCGCTGGCAGCGTGCGGACTACTGGCGGGTAACTGGGGGCCGGCCCTACTGCTGGCGAGTGCGGTGGGGCTGGCCGGAGTAGGAGTGCTGGGCGCGTGGGCAAGATTCGGCCGCCCAACCTTGCCGGCGCGGGCGCTGGCGCGGGCGCCGCTCTACGCTCTGGGCAAGGTTGGGCTGTACGCGGGGTTCGTCTGGAGGCCGCAGCGGGCGTGGGTGCGCACCGCGCGGGGCGGAGCGGCGGGTGTTCCCAAAGGAGTCGAGTCGTGAGCGCGGCCCCGCCGGTCGCCGCGGCGCCGGCGCCCATCGCAGCCCCGCGCCACGTGGCGAGCCTCGACGGCCTTCGGGCACTAGCGGTGTTCGCCGTGATGGCGGTCCACTCCGGCGTTCCGGGGGCGGCAGTCGGCTGGCTCGGGGTGGACCTGTTCTTCGTCCTGAGCGGCTTCCTCATCACCACATTGCTAACTGCCGAGTACGAACGCACCGGGCGGATCGCGCTCGGGAAGTTCTGGGCACGGCGCTTCCTGCGGCTGATGCCGGCGTACTGGCTCTACGTCGGCTCGGTCACGCTGGCGCTGGCCGCGTTCCGGTGGGGCTGGACGGAGGACCACGCCGGCTGGACGCCCGGCGGGTACGTCGCCTCGCTGTGGCTGTACTTCGTCAACTACCTCCCGCTGGGCGGGATCTGGGAACACCAGATGCTCACGCTGCACCTCTGGTCACTCGCGGCCGAGGAGCAGTTCTACTTCGCTTGGCTGCTGCTCGCGGCGCCGCTGCTGCGGTGCGGCCGACCGGCGCTCGCCGCGTGGTGTCTCGCCGCCCTGGTTCTCGGTAGGCTAGCGGCGGTCGGCGTGGGGAGCGGCCTCGACACGCGCGGCCTCAGGATCGTCGTGGGCTGCGCGCTGGCCTTGTCGCTGCGGGGTGGCCGATGCGCGGCGTTGCGGCGGCTCTCCGGGGCGGCGTGGTTCCGCCTCGCAGTGGTCGCCGGGTGTCTGGCCGTCGTCGTGCTGGCGACGGCGGCGCGGCAGCGCGGGGCGAGCGAGGCGTCAGTCTACCAATGGGGGGTTCCGGCGGCGGTGCCGTTCTTCGCGCTCTTAGTGGCGATGCTCTGGCACGGCCCGGCCGACCGGCTCGCCCGCGCCCTGGCGTGGGGGCCGCTGGCGTACCTGGGGACGATCTCCTACGGCCTGTACTTGTACCAAATGGCCTGCCACCACATCACCTGGCATGTGCTGACTCCCGGCATCGAGGGCTGGCCGCGCGGGCCGAAGTTTGGGCTGCGGCTGGCGGTCTACTACGGCCTGACGGTGGCCGTGGCAGCGCTCAGCTACCGCTTCGTGGAGGGGCCGTTCCTACGACTGAAGGCGCGGTTCCGATGAGGGGGGACGCAGCAGATTTTCTGGTGTTCTGGGCGGAGTGAATTGATGGGCAAGCTGCTACTCTACGCCGCCGTGTACCCTGTGGCCGCTGCAGCAATCTTGTTGCTGCTGCTGTTGATGGTGGGGTGGAAGCTGTCACCCCGCTTACTGTGGAGCGTGGCTGGACTGGGCGCGGTGGCGTGCGGCATACGTCTGGCATACCTAATGACCTCCGGGCCGGGGTGGGGGTTCGACCACCGCATCTTCTGGCTCGCGGGCGGGGATGTCTGGGCCGGCGCGGACCCCTATGCCCCCGGCAACTTCGAAGCGCACCCGTTCCTGAATCCCCCCTCCTCTCTACCGCTGTTCGCACTGTTCGCCGCCTCGCCCTTCGCCGCGAGTCTGGTGGCTTGCTGCCTGGCGTACACCGCGCTGGCGGTGGGCGGGGTGTACCTAGCGCGCCGGTGCCTGGCGATCGAGGGGGGCGCGGCCGACCTCCCCGCCGACGAGTTGGGTGCCCTGGCGGCGGCGTTCGCTCTCTCCGACGCCTGCATGGCCGGCCTGGAACTCGGCCAGCTCGGCCTACTGGCGATGGGCCTAGTTCTCGCGGCAGTTCTTGCGAGTTCGCGTAGCCGGCCGATCCTCGCCGGGGCGCTGCTCGGGCTGGCGACGTGCAAAGTCAACACGATGCTGCCCTTTCTGATCCTGTTCCTGCGGCGATCCGACTTGCGTACCTGGCTTTCCCTGGGGGTGACGGTAGTGGCCCTGCTAGTGGTCGGCGGGCAGCCGACGCGCCTGCTCGTGCAGTGTGGCGAGGTACTGGGCCGCATCGCCGAGTTGTCGGGTCCGGGCGCGACGAACGATGTCGGCTACGGCGGACCCCAGAACACTTCGATCCTCGGGTTCGACCACGCCCTGTACCGCGTCGGGTTGCGGGACCGGCGAGTCCTTGCCCCGGTGGCCCTGGCCTGCACAGCGCTACTGGGGTTGGCCTTGGGCGCCCTCATCGCATCGGGTCGCGTCACTCGCCGGCTCGGGCTGGCCCTGGTAAGTCTCTACGCGGTGGTATTCCTCTATCACCGGCTCTACGACGCCGTGATTGTCGCCCCGGCCCTGGTGTATGCCTTCGCCGGGGCGCGGGCATCGTCGGGCCGGGCGCGGCTGTCGTACCTGGCGGCGGCAGTTGCGATCTTTGCCCTGCTCTACATGAGGCGCGAGCCGCTCAATGCCCTGACCCAGTGGGCAATCGGACACGGCACAGCGGGGCAGGTCGTCGAACTCTTGGTGCTGCCGTACGGCACCTGGTGCGTGCTGCTGGCGATGTTTAACTTATGGCTCGGTGACCGCTGGTCTGGCGACGGGTCCGCGCCGACTCGCGCCGCCAGTTAGGCTGGCGGCGCGAACTGCCGCTCGATCCGGGCAATCAGCCACCGCCCCGCGTGCTGGCTGGGCACTTCGATCGCGTGGTAAGTCACGAGCGACATCACGACAGTCAGCGCGAGAGTCGAGGCGAGTAGCAGGCCCAGTGTGGCGGGCGGCGGAAGCCCCGCCGCGCTGACCCGAGCCAGGCCGGCGCCGACCAGGTCGAGCGCGGCAAAGTGGGTGATGTACGAGCTATAGCTGATCACCCCGAGGCCGCGCGTCACGCAATTGACGAGTGGATACGCCGGCCAGAGCGACAGCCCCCACCCGGCTAGCACGAATGCGATGCTGTACATGACTTGGTAGCTAAAAAGTCGAAGGTCGCTGGCGATAGCAACAGCAAGTATGTAGGCCGCGCCGGCGAGTAAAAGTCTACCCCTCGTCCGGTCAACCGCGAGCGCGTCAGGCGAGCCGAGGCGACCGCGGACGAGGAAATAGAGCACGATACCAAGAAAGAACACCGGCAGTTGGGCAGCCACCACCAGACAAACAGCCCCGCCGCATCGCGCTCGGTGCCCAGTAAGCGAGGCAGGGCCGCGCGCACCGCGACACTTAGCACGCCGCCCGCAACCAGTGACACTAGCGTGGCCGCGACGGCGGTCTCGACGCGGCGGACTTTGGCGTACAGGTACGGCACCAGCAAGTAAAACTCCATCTCGACCCCGATCGACCACCCGCCGGGCACCACGCGGTTCACCGTGTCCGGGTGCCAGACGTGGACAAACCCGAACGTGGCCAGAAATGCGGACGCACCCGGTACCTCGGCCCCCGACCACCGCGAGGCGAACCAGGGGTAGAAAATCGCCGCGAGGTAGAACAGCGGGGCAATGCGGAAGAACCGCCTCACCAGGAACGCCGCGAGCGGCCGGGCCTGGGTGCCGCGCCGGCTGTCGAACGACAGAAACAGCGTCAGGGCGCTGATGATGAAAAACAGTTGCACCCCCTCGGCGCCGGCTACGGCGACGCGGTAGGCGAAGTCCGGCAACCCGCCGACGCGTGGGACGACGTGCGTGACCAGGACGCCCAGAAAGGCGAAGCCGCGCAGGGCATCGATGAACTCGTACCGGGTGACCGCCGCCTCGGGCGCGGGAGGCGGGACAGGAGTCGCGGCGGCTTCGGTCACAGATACGCTCATGGTTGGGTTTCGTGTTGCAGTCGAATCGGGGGCGGCGGGTCAGGGGTTCCCGGCCCGGTCGCGCGCGAACACCGCCACGTCGACTCGCGTGAAACTTCCGAACGCGGCCTCCTCGGCCCGGCGCCAGTTTCCGGAGCGCGCGAGCGCCTCGACGACGGGGCCGGCGCCGAGGGGCCGCAACCCGTTCCGCACCTGATCGGCCACGCCCTCGGCCGAGGCGGGCGCGGCCCGCACCACCACGAGGTAGTCGGCGTCGAGCGCCGCGGGGTCGAGTTCGGCCCCGCCGGGCCGGTCGAACTTGCGGACCCGGCCGGCGCTCCCCGAGACGAACTCGTACTGGTCGAGTGTCGGGCCGAACTCGTAGCGGAGGGGGTGGTAGACGAAGCCGGCCACCGACCCCGCCGGGGTCGGGGCGTCGTGCAGCACCGCCACGCGCTCCGGGCCGAGCCGCCGCACGATCCCGGCGATGTGCGTATGGGGCGTGTGGGCAAGGCACTCGCCATGGCGGGCCAGCACCCAGACGCCGGCGAGGTCCGCCGCGAGCACGCAACCGACGCCGCCCCAGGCGACCACGCGATGCCGCCGCCGGGGGTCGGCCACGCCCGACCCGAGCAGCAGGAACAGGCCCGGCAGTGCCCAGACGTTATAGCTAGGGGCCGCCGCACTAAAGCCCGACTGCGCGAAGTGGGCCAGCACCACGACTCCCAGCCCCGACGCCAGGGCAATTGCCAGCCCCGCCGTCGCCCGTCGGCGCGGGTCGATTGGGCGCGAGGCGAGACCCGACGCCAGGCTCGCGG
>CAXTPM010000216.1:0-2368 GCA_964245865.1 uncultured Fimbriiglobus sp.
GCGCGAGTCCGCGCGGCCCGCCGCCGGGTGGTGGAGTCGAAAGCCGCGCGCCCCGAAGCGGTTGCGGCCGAGGTGCCCGACGACTTGGCCGCACTGGTAGACCGCGCGGTGCGGAGCCTGCCGACAACTCAGCGCGAGGTGGTGATCCTCTGCGACCTGCAATCGCTACCGAGGCTCGAAGCGGCGAAGCGCCTCGGCATCCCCGAGGGCACCGTGTCGAGCCGCCTCGCATCGGCCCACGCCAAACTCGCCCGCCGGCTGCGCCGCAGTTGGCCCGCCGTCGCGGCCATTCTCGCCACCCCGACACTCCCCTCGCTCGCCGAAGCGGGGTTCGGCGCGGCCGCGTTACTCAGTCTGCCGGCCACGGCGCCGGCGCAACTTCTCGCCCTGGAGGTACTCGCCATGTCGATCTGGAGTCCGGTGAAGGTTATCACTGCCGCGGGGCTGACCCTGACGGCCGCACTCGCGGTAGGGGTCGGCCAGGGGCCGGGGGGCGCGGCGCCAGGCGTGGAGTCGAGGCTGGGTGGGGCGCCTGGGGGCGCGCCGCCGGGCATGGTTGGAGGCTTTCCGGGCGGAGGAAGGCCGGGGTCCGGGGGCGAGGAGGGCGGTTTCGGCAAACCGGCGTCGGGAGAGCTGGGGGGCAAGCCGGTTAGGGAAAGCGTGTACGCCAAGCGCCAAGCGGTAGTAGACGCGCAGTTCCGCGCGCTCCAGGGCGAGTGGGTCGTCGAAAGCATCACTGCCAACGGCCAACCGCTTGCGGCCAGCGATGGCGACCGCATTAGCAGTCTGAGATTTGCCAGAGGAGGCTCAGTCGATATTACGCGGCGTGTCGTGGGCTTCGGCCGCGCACCAAACTACCAAGCCTCGGAAATGCTGGTCCGTCTGAATCCGTTCCGCACACCCGCCGAGATGACGTTCGTAGCCTTCGACCGGCCCGCCGCCCCCATCGGCGCTCCCGCGTCTTGGAAGCCGCACCTGCTCGAAGGCTACGAGTTAATCCCGCACATCTACCGCTTTTCCCAGGATGGACGGACGCTGACAGTGGCGCGCTACCGCACGGCCTTCCCGGACAATTCTCAATCGACTGGTTGGTTCCTGCCGCAACTCACCGAGCAGGACCGGCCGCGCGGCTTCACCCCCGCCGACCGCAAGGACGACGAGCCAGAACTGCTCGTCATCACGCTCGGAACCCCGGCGAGAGTCTTGCGAGGCCAGCCGGTACCCGCCGCGGGTGGGATGGCCCCCGGTATGGGTGGCCCTCCTGGCTCGAGCGGCTTCCCCGGCGGCGCTCCGCCTGGGATGGGCAGCGGCCTCCCCGGCCTCGGTAGCCGCTCCGGTTCTAGCTCCGGTGGCCCCCCTCCCGCCAAGCCGCCCAGCCAATAAGCTAGCTCCTCGGCTCGCCGGGAAGTGACCGCCCTGAGACTTGCCGTGGGCCAGCCGTTCAGCCGCGAATCGACCGCCGCCCGCTCCGCCCAGCACTCCTGGGCCGGCGTCCCCGTCGCCACACGCCTCAACGTCGTGCGCGAGTTCCGAGCACGGTTAGTCGAGCAACGCCGCGACTTGCTCGCCGCCGTCGAGGCCGACTGCCGCCGACGGCCCGACGAGGTGCTGGCGACTGATCTCTTGCCGACCGCGAGCGCCTGCCGCTTCCTGCTCGACAACGCCGCGCGCCTGCTGAAGCCGCGCCGGGCCGAGGGACCGCCGGCGTGGCTGTTCGGCTGCCGCGACACCGTGTACCGCCGGCCGCGCGGCGTCGTCGGCCTCATCGGCACCTGGAATTACCCAGTGTTCCTGAACGCCGTGCCGATTCTGCAGGCGATCACCGCCGGGAACGCGGTGCTGTGGAAGCCATCGGAACTCGCCGAGCGCAGTAGCACCGTGATCGCCCGGCTCCTCGCCGAGTCGGGGCTACCGCCGGGCCTCGTGCAACGGCTCCCCGCCACGCGCGAGGCCGGGCCGCTGCTCGCCGAGGCCGACATCGACTACGCCCACTTCACCGGCTCCGAACCCGTCGGCCGCGCTTTGGCCCAACGGTTGGGCGCGCGGCTGGTCCCGTCGTCGCTCGAACTCTCCGGCTGCGACGCCCTCATCGTGCGGCCCGACGCCAACCTGAGTCTCGCCGCCAAGAGCGCGTGGTACGGCGTGACGCTGAACGCCGGCCAGACGTGCCTGGCCACCCGGCGAATCTTCGTACCGCGCGCACTCGCCGCCGAGTTCGCCGCCCTGCTGCGGCCACTCGTGGACGCGAGCCGCCCCGTCGCCCTCGCCACCCCCGGCCAGCACTCCGCCGCCGGGCGCGCCGTGGCCGAGGCCGTCGCGCTGAACCTGCCGCTGTTGCAATCCCCCCCCGGCGAAGTCGGCACGTTCC
>CAXTPM010000216.1:2378-7991 GCA_964245865.1 uncultured Fimbriiglobus sp.
GGCCGGAGCGTGCGCGTCGCGTGCGGCTTCCGTGGCGAAGTCGGCACGTTCCGCCCCACTCTCATCCTCGACGCGCCCCCAACACTCGCGGTTTGCCGCGAGGCGCTGTTCGCCCCGCTCGCCGCAGTGCTGAGCTACGCCGACGACGCCGACCTGCTGGGCCAACTGCAGCTCAGCCCCTTCGGCCTCGGCGCCGCCGTGTTCACCGCCGACCCCGCCGGCGTCGCCCGACTGATCGCCGCCCTCCCCGCCGGGCACGTCAGCGTCAACGACGTGATCGTGCCGACCGCCCACCCCGCCACCCCCTTCGGCGGCCGCGGCGCGAGCGGCTGGGGCGTCACCCAGGGCGCCGAGGGGCTGCTGGAGTTGACGCTGCCGCAGACGGTGAGCACCCGGCGCGGGACGTTCCGCCCGCACCTGGACGCGGGGCTGGCGCCGACTCCGGCCGACGGGGCCATGGTCGAGGCGATTCTGCTGCTGACGCACGGGCGCGGCTGGCGGGCGCGGTGGGGCGGGCTGAGGATGGCGGTGAGGGCGAGGCGGCAGTCACAGAAGCAGGGGGCGTGAAAGTCCGGCGACGGTTGTCACCGGGTCAGTCGCGCAGCAACGCCAGCCGCTGTTCCACGTCGCCTCCGGTTACCCGCCGGTAGGCGGTGGCCAGTTGCCGGCGGCGTTCCGGGGCTTGCTCCCGGCCGAACGCCCACACCAAGTCGTCGGCGTCGGTTGCGACCCCCAACCAGTTCAGTCGCCGCGTTCCCCGCTCCGCCTCGCCGGGGTCGTCGGACGCCGCGAGTTCCGTGGCCGACCGAACCGCCGACCACACCGCCGTTTGCAGTGCCCACGGCAAACCGCACGCGGCCAGGAATCCGGCGACCGCCCAACCGGTTGCAACCCGGCGACTGCCGGCCGACCGCCACGCGGCTCGGGACTCTCGGGCGAATACCCAGGCCGTCCCGAACGGGACAAAACCAAGAGCGCCGACCAAGAAAAAGAGTCCGATTAAGGTGAGGGGCAGCAGCACCACCCCCAGGCACAGGGCGAACGCCGCTCCGCCTGCCAACAACCCGACCATGAGACCCGCCGGTCGCCGCAGCACTCGCCAGACCAGGAGCGACGCAATCCCGATCGCCGTGGCCGAGTAACCGACGACCCGGTATGCGCCGAGTAAGGGCGAGTCTAGCGCGCTAAAGAAGCCGTCCGAGGCGCGAAATACGATCGGGTCGAGGGCAAGGCAAACGACCGGCAGCAGAACCCCGAGTGCCAAAGTGAGGGCCGGCCGACCGGGTCCGAAAGGAGTCGGTTCGGGTAGCCCGGCGGCCGAGGGCAGTGGGTAAGCCGGGTAGCTGGTCACGACACACCCCTTGTGGCCAAACTACTTTTGGAACCCCGCCGGCACCCCGATCGACCCGCACAGCCTCAGTCAAGGTACGCCTGCTCCGCGGCCCGCCGGTACGTCTGTTCGAGGTCGATCATCACCGACTGATGCACGCTCAGCGGCAGCGGCAGCGCCGGCAGCGGCTCGCCGGGCGAGAGCGGGCGCCGCCAGACGCCGAGCAGACTGCCCAGGTCGTCGCCCACGGGGACCACCTCGCCGACTCGGTACGCGGCGGCAAACGGGGCGGGGAGCGGCGGCAAGTCGAGGCTCAGCCCGGCGGTGATGGCGTCCGCGAACGAGAACCCGCGCGGCCGGGGCAGCACATCGACCAGCAGCAGATGCACGCCGAGCCGCAGGTACCCGAGGTAGCGGTTGGCGTAAGTCTCCTTCGCCTCGGCCCGGTCCTTGTTGCGCGGCGACACGAGTTCGATGGCGGCGACGAGTTGGCCGTGGAGGTCGATGTGGACCGCGCGCTCGGGGTCGAGGCGGAACGACACGCTCAGTTCCTGGTCCGGCTCCAGGACGGCCGCGTCGGCCACCGCCGCGCCGTTTTGTGGTGCCGGCCCCCACTGCCGCACACCCACGTCCGGCCGGCCCCCGGCCGAGGCGACCGTCAGGGCCGGGATGCCGCCGAGGAACGCCCGGTACCCCTCCGGCAGGCGTGGCCGCACCCACTCGACCAGGTACGTCATCCAGATCGGGTGAACGCTGTCCCACCCCCGGTCGTCCGTCCAGTCGTGCAGCGGCATCGCAACGCCCCCTTATCCCGCCCCGCTACTTCTGGAACCCCGCTGGCACCTTGAACAGCTCGCGCAAGTCCGCCGCGTTCACCACCACCGCCTCGCCGTTCAGGAGGTTCGAGGTCGCAAACACCCGCCCCGCCTCGCCGGCCGCGTTGCCGAGCACTAGCACAGTGACGGGCTGGCCCGAGCGCTCCAGCGTCAGTTCCAACCCGCCGGGGTTGGTCGTCACTTCGAGTCCCTGCGCCGGCACGATCGGCCCGGCATAGCGCCCGGCGATCAGGGTGCTTGCTAGCCCGACGGCCCGCTCCACCTTGGCCGCGTCGGGGTTCGCCGCCGTCGCCCCGATGCTCGTCCAGGCGCCGCCCTTCTTCTCCAACTCGTACACCAGCGGCTGCGGCGAGAGTAGCCCCTGCCAGCCGCGAATCTTGAGCTTGGTGACTTGCGTGGGGTCGAGGCGGTACACCGTCGGGTCGCGCAAGTCCTCGGTGGTCAGTTTGTCGAACGCGGCGCGGCTGACCTGCGCCACCGCCGGCCGGCCGGCCTGGCGCGCCGCCACCGCAGTTTTGTCGTCCGCGTCGGCGCCGAACTCGTAGGTGCGGTCCTTGTTCACGTCGTCTTTGACGGCCACCGTCACGCGCATGCGCGGGCTAGCCGGGTCGAGGTTCAGCCGCTTGAGGTCGTCGGGCGTCGGCTGCTCGACGCTCACCCGGTCGGCGGTCAGGGCCGCGAGTTGGCCCAAGATGGCGTTGACCTTGTTGGCGTCGGCGCTGCGGCCCTTCAAAGATGCCGGCGCGGCGAAGGTGTAGCCGCCCGCCGGGGTCGCTTCGAGGTCGAACGCCTCGGCGCCGCGGTTGAAGGTGAGGCGCGTGACGCTCGTCGGCTTGAAGCTGGCGAACTTCGGGTCGATCCAATCGACACGCGGCTTCGCGGCCAGGTTCGGGATCGCGTCCGACGGCTTCAAGTCCACCGCCCGGCCCGGCGCGCTGAGGCGCGCGAACACGGTCGCCCCCTCGCGCTTGCCGAAGACGATCTCCGCGGCCGGCGGCGCGGTGATGGCTGGCTCCGGCGGCATCCCGGCGGCGGGCGCCCCCTCGGCCGGCTTGACCGCCTCGGCCCACGCCTTCACAGTCACTTTGCCCTCCGGCGCCGCGAACGCCGAGTCATCGGGCGCGGCCAGGGCTTCGCCGCCCGCGCGGGGGCGGGTGAGCAGGTCGAGCATCTGGTTCACGGGCGCCACCTTTGCCGCGACAGGGCCGGTGGGCGCGCCGTAGATCAGCCACTGCGGCCCGCCGGTCTCGCCGGGGACGGCGACTTTGCGCAGCTTGAGCGTCTGGCCCCCGCTGGTCAGGTCGAGCGCGTCGAGCTTGTCCCTGAGGCTCGCGGCGAGCAGGTTCTTGTCCCGCAGGTCGCGCGGGCTGGCGAGCGTCGCCTTGAGCGCGTCGAGCTTGTCGAAGTTGACGCGGAACACCGCCGGGTCGCCCTCGACCTTGGCGTACACCTTCGTGGCCGGCGGCGCGGGCTGTCCAGCCGCTGGCGGGGTGGCCGGGGGCACGGGGTTGCCGAGCGTGACCACTTCGGTGCCGGAGGGGCCACCGAGTTCGACGCGCACCGCCGCAGGGCTACCGGGCTGCAGGCCGTACTGGGCGAGGTCGCCGGGGGCTTCGAGGTAGTCCTCGTTGCCCGCGACTTGCAAGTTGGCGAGCGCGGTCAAGAGCGGCCGCACGCCGGTGAACGCGGCGTTGGGGGCGCCGGGGGTCGTCGTATCGCCCGCGTCGTCGGCCGGGCCGTAGTTCGCGGGACTCGTAAAGTTCCACGCCGCGCCCACCCCGCCGCGACTCAGGGCCAACTCCTTGCCGCCGCCCGAGAGTTTGAGCGTGGTCGCCTCGGTCGCCGCGTCGCGCAGCTCGCCGCCGAGGACTTTCTTCAGGCGGAAGTCGGGGAGCCACTTGGCGAGCTTCCACGCCTCACCTTCGCCGCCCCCCTGCCCCGCCGCGGCCGCACGGAAGACGCCGCCGAGGGCGGACTTCGACACCGCCACCACCCGCCCCGGCGCCGCCGAGGTGGCGACGAACGTGACGGCCTTGGCGCCGCCGATGGTCGTCTTGCCGAGTTGGAACGTCAGCCCCGTGTCGCCCTGCTTGAGCGTAACTTGCACGCTCGGCGGGTTCAGCCCGGCCGTGGTCAGGTTGTCGGAGCGCTCGGCGAACTCCACCGGCTTGAGCTTGGCGAGGTCGCGGATGAGGTCGGCCACCGCCGCCTGGTCGGCCTTGGCCTTCACCGGCTCGACCACCGCCCACTTGCCCTCGGTCTTGGCGAGCACCAGCGTCTCGTCGGCCGGCTGGGTGCGGCGAATCTCCACGCGGTCGATGTCCTTCTCGGTTACGCCCTGCGTGCTGAGCGCGTCGAACAGCGCCCCAGTCGGGCCGGATTTCACCCCCTCGTCCTCGCGCAGCACCGACACCAGCAGTGCCACCAGTAACACGACGGCGAGGCCGAAGACGACGGCGGTCAGGCGGAAGTTCATGGCCGGCGTTCCAATCCCACGAGTGACGAATAGCGACCAAAATCAGCGGCACCACAGGCGGGGCCGCGCCGACACCTGCGACAACCCGTCACGCCCCGGCCGGCAGGGGCCGGTACGCGAACACGCTCTGATACTGCGAGTCCGGCGCGTCCAAGAACCACACTTCGGCCGGGGTGCCGGCCCGCCCGATGGCGTGCGCCAGGGGCAACCCCGCTGCTACATCGACCATGTCGCCGGACGGGCGGGTCGCCCGGCCGACCCAGACAATCGCGGGAATGATCGGGTGCGGCGCGAACCGGGCGACCACCCCCGTGGCCACCGGGTGCGACCGGATACTCTCGACGGTCGCGCGGGCCAGCCGGAACCATAGCGAGAGTAGCCGTAGACCATGATAGAGTGCGAGAACGCCGACTAGCAGCAGCGACCACTCTTCGGCGACCACGGCGGTCGCGCCCAGGCCGACCCCAAGGACCGCGAACAGCAGCCCGCGCGCCCAGAGCCACACAATTTTCGGCTCACGCAAGTCGATGCGAATCTGGTCCCAATACCCCCACGGCCGGGGCGGGGCGTGGTCCGCCAAGACCCGGAAGGCCCGCGAGTCGGTCGTCGTCCATCCGTCCGGCGTAACGGCGGCGATCTGGGCCATGAGCGGCGTCCCTTCGAGTGCTCTGCGTCGCCGAACTCGGGCGGTCAACGGACTACTTGCGGCGAACGGTCCAGACCGCCAGCCCCAGCGCGATCGTGCCCAAGCCCCCGATGAGCGCGGGCAGCAGGTACAGCTTCGACCCCTCGACCTTCCCCGGCAGGGCATACGTGGCCGAGGTGCGCGCCGCCACGTCGGCCACGGCCGGGCGCTCGCGCAGGTAGTTCACCGCGAGGCCGAACACCTTCTCCGACGGCTCGGCGCCGCGCGCCCGCCTCGGGTTGTCCGCGAACGTCTCGCCGGTGCCGAACACCACCGCGCGGGGCGC
>CAXTPM010000217.1:0-7989 GCA_964245865.1 uncultured Fimbriiglobus sp.
TGCTTCATCAACGCCGACAACCGGCGGTGCGCCGTGGCCGAGTTGATGCACCGCTCCGGCGCCGGAGCGGTGGCCGGGCGGGTGGCGGCGCGTGAGAACTTCGCGCGCGTCGGGGAGATGCGCGAGCCGGGGTTGGCGGCGTGGGTGACCGGGTCGGGCCTGACCCGCGCCGAACTCGCGCGCGTCCAGCCGAGGTACGGCCCGTCGCCGGCACAGATCGAGACCTGGATCGAACTCGCCGTCGCCCTGCGGGTCATCGTTGTGGCGGCAGCCAGTTCGGTCGTGTTCAACCTCGCCCGGCACGCCCTCGGGCGCCGGCCCCGCCGCACCACCGCCGCGCTCGGCGTGGTCGCCGGCAGCCTCCTGGTCGTCTACTCCGCGACCGCCGACCCGCAGCGGCGCGACTTGCCCGGCCTCTTCGGCGGGGTCTGGTCCCACTGGCCGGCCGGCCTCGCGCTCGGGGCGGCGAGCGTGCTCTGCGGCCGGGCGGCGTGGAGGCGCGCCGGGAGCACGGCCGCTACAACGGCACGACCACGGGGTCCGTCCGGGGGAGGCAAATCCGATGGGTCTGTTCAGCCCGCGCCGTAGGCTCCCAGTCCCGCCGCCCGGCCCAGGTGCGGAGTCGCCCGGCGCGCTGCCGGCGATGGTGATTGACGTAACCAAGTGGTACGATGTCCACTGCCACGTCGGCGGCGAGGAGCGCGTCTACGAGGAAGTCCGGTTTGTCGCCGTGCGAACGTTCCACCGGCCGGGCGACTTCTCGGCCGTCATAATTGGCAGCTACCTGGAAATCGAGTCGTCCGACGGCACGAGGGCGCTGATTCCCGGCTACGTCGTCCACCTCATCTGCGAGTGCGGCGCGCCGCCGATCTACCGCGTCGTGCGGCCGAGCAGCAACAGCGCCGGGTGACCCCACCCCGCAGTGGCCGTTGCCCCGGCCGCGCCGCCGGTGTACGATTGACGCGGTCGCCCCTCCCGGAGTCGCCCCGATGGCTACTGCCCTAGCTTCTGCCGGCGCCACCCTGGCCGACCTCGCCCGCGCCGAGGGCAAGGCCGAGTTGATCGGCGGCGTCGTGGTTCCCCTCATGGCTACCGGCCACCGCCCCGGCATCGTTGCCCTCCGTATTGCCCGCCGCCTGGACGACTACGCCGAGGTCAACGGCGGCTTTGCATACGGGGATAACGTCGGCTTCGCGGTGCCCGTGCTGTCGGGGGGCCGGCAGTCGTTCTCGCCGGACGCGGCGTACTACTCGGGGCCGGCGCCGGCCAACGCCATGCGGTTCGTGCCGGGGGCGCCCGACTTCGCCGCCGAGGTGCAGAGCGAGAACGATACCGGCCCCGCCGCCGAGGTCGCCATGGCTGCGAAGCGGGCCGACTACTTCGAGGCGGGCACGCTGGTGGTGTGGGATGTCGATCCCGAGGCCGGGGTGGTGCGGCGCTACCGCCCCGGCGAGTCGGTCCCGGCGGCGTTCGGGCCTGGGCGGGAGGCCGACGCCGAACCGGCCCTGCCGGGGTGGCGGCTCTCAGTCGATTGGCTGATGCGCTAGCCGGCGGCCGGGGCGCGGGGTGGCTGGTCTTGAGTCGCATAACCGAGTGAGCCGATGCCCCCCCGCAGCGAGCCGACGATCCCCTGCCCGTACTGCCGGCGCGCCATCCACGAGGAGTCGCAGCGCTGCCCGCACTGCGAGCAGTACATCTCGGATGAGGACGCCCCCGCCGGCCCGAAGCCGCTGTGGCTGGTCGCGGGCGTGGCGGTGTGTTTGCTGCTGGTGGCGACGTGGATTCTCGGCCGCTAAGCCGGGCGTAACCGCACCCACGCCCCGGCTTCCGCGTCCCACCTCTCCGCGGAGTCCGGCAAGACCGCGTGCCCCTCGAACGTCACCTCGGCCACCTTGACCGCCGCGAAGTCGCACTCTGCGGGCCGGCGGAACGTGAGCGCCCCGCGCGGCGCGTTGTTGCGCGGCGCGCCGGAGTTCACGCGCGACAGCCACGGTCCGCGCTCCGCGTTCAGGGCCAACAATTCCGCCGTCGGCACCCGCAGCACCAGCGGCGCGTTGCCCTTCGCCGTCAGCCCGGCGAGCATCGACCGCCCCAGACTCACCATTCCGCGCGCCGTGCCGGGCCAGAAGAAGCAGCGGCGGTTGAGGTGCGCGACGTAGCGCGCGAAGTCCCAGCCGGGGGTGTCGTAGATGATTGCCCCAGGTTTCAGCGGGTTCTGGTGGCTAATCACGGCCATGCCGCCGGCCAACTCCAGCGGCAAGTCGGCCCGGCGGCGCACGCCCACTAGCTCGGCGCGCCCGGCTTCGGCCAGGAGTTCGGCGGCGCAGCGCACCACGCCGGTCGCGGCCAGGCGCGGCCGGTTGACGGTGCTCGTCATGTGGTAGGCGAACGGCCGCAGCCGGGTTAGCGTCGCCGCGTCGAACCCCACGGGCCTCCCCCTCACGGACGCGGACGGCGAGAAACTTTGTCGGGCGGGCTTGATAGTGACAGCCGTTTCACCTGTTGATCGATTGACCTGCGTCCACTAGTGAACACCAGCCCGCCCGACGCCCCGCACTCGGAACCCGCCCGCCATGCCCCTGCGCACACTGTTCGTGGACATGAACGCCTACTTCGCCTCCGTCGAGCAGTGTGCCCTGGGCTGGTGATCCGCCCCGGTCGCCAGCAGCGCTACGCCGAACTCCACGAGAAGATCGTCCGCCCGGTCGGCCGGTGCATCCCCTGCGAATCATACGCATCCTATTTGTTGGGGCATATTGACTGGGGACGCCCCAGGGCTTACGTACCCGAACCATCGAAGTTCCGTGCGGTAGACTGAGCAGGTAGCCGTCGTCCCAGGCGGCGGTCAGCCGCTTCGCCTTTACGCTCCCCTTGCCCGCGTCCTGCTTGACCAGCGACCCCGCCGCACGAGGCCGAGGTTCTCCCCGGCGTGGCCGGCCGAGGTTCTGCTGCTGTCCTCCGAAACAGTACGTCCAGGCACCGGTGCAACTCGTTCTCGATCCCCCAGCGGCAGCGCGCGAGCTGGCCCAACTTCTCCGCCGTCCGCCGGCGGCTCGGGACGTAGTAGTGGGCGGTGCCGGCGTCCACCCCCCTTCGCCTCCCGCTCGCGCCCGACCAGGACGACCGCCGCCACGCCCGGCCACTCCGGCGGCAGGCCCACGGGGTCGTGCACGGCGGTCACGTACCGCTCCTCGCGCCGCCCGCGGCCGCCCTCGGCCACCTTGTGGCCGTCGTGCGTCACGCCCTCGAAGTCGGCCCCGCACGCCCGGCCGGACGCGGCGTCGAGCGTGACCACGGCCCCACTCAGGTCCAGAACCCGACTACTGCTCCCTATACTCACTACCGCCTGTCGCCTTGGGCGAGCTAATCGCTGCACCTGCCCAGCGGGACGGATCGGCCCTCTCCGACTCCTAAATCACTCGATCACCACCGCTGCCGGGCCGCATCGCCCGGATGATTTCCAGAGTGACGCCAATGCCCCTTCGCCTCCGCGCCGCCTACTTCGACGCCGTCGGCACCGTCCTGCACCCTTCGCCCGGCGCCCCGGCCGTGTACGCCGGCGCCGCGCGCCGCCGGGGACTCGACCCCGACGGCCTCCTGGATCGGCTGCGCGCCAGCTACCTCGCCGAAGAAGCGACCGACCGCGTTGACTGCTGGGTGACGAGCGAGGCGCGCGAAGTCGCGCGATGGCGGACCATCGTCGCGGCCACGCTCCCCGGCGGCGACGACGACTTGTTCGCCGAGCTGTACGGCCACTTCGCGCGGCCCGATGCCTGGAACTGCCCGCCGGGGATCGCCGGGGTGCTGGCCGAACTCGCCGGCGCGGGGCTGGCACTCGGGCTGGCGTCGAACTACGACTCGCGCCTGCGCTCTGTGCTGGCCGGGCGACCGGAATTAGCGTTGTTGGGCGCGAACGTGCTGATTAGCAGCGAACTTGGCGTTCGCAAGCCGGGGCGCGGCTTCTTCGACGCGGTTATCGCCCAGGCGGAACTCGAACCGGGCGAAATCCTCTACGTCGGCGACGACTACGGCAACGACTACGTGGGGGCCACCGAGGCCGGGCTGCAGGCGGTCCTGCTCGACCCTGCTACCCGCCGCCCGGAGTGCCGGCGGGTGGCGTCGCTGGCGGAGTTGCCGGGAATCGTTTGTCCCCCTCGCGGCGGGTGACGCCCACCGAATCGAGGTACTCGCAGATCGGCACGGCGTACTTGCGCGTGGTGCCGAGGCGGTCGCGGATGTCGCCGACCGTCGCGCCCGACTCGCCGAGTTCCGCCAGCAGCGTCCGCACGGCATCACGCATCGTTCCGGCGTGCTCGGCGTGCAGGTACAACTCGGGGCCGACGCGCTCGAGGTGCCCGTCGGCCACGGCGACCGCGAACAGGTCGGCGAGGGTGGCCTTGTTCGACTGCACCTGCGGCAAGTAGTCCGACACGGCCGGCGGCGCGAGGCCGGCGAGCCTGTGCTCGCCCACGAGTTTGGCGAGCAACTTGCGCTGCGCCTGGCTGAGTTTGGGCCTGAACGAGGCGAGCGCGAGGCGCCTGCCGTCGCGCGCCACCCGCCCCCCGGCGACGGCGTGGGCGAGGGCCGCATCGAACGCCGCGCGCCCGAGCGCGGCGGGCAGCGCGTCGCAAACCGAGTCGGCGTCGTGGCCGCTCATCAGCGGGAACGCCGCGTGCCGCGCGGCGAGTTCGGCTTCGAGCAAAGCGCCGGCGCGACTCAGGCGCGCGGCGTGCCAGTAGCGCGGCGGGTTGCCGGCGCCCACGACGACGCCCCGCGCCGCGAGGCCGGCCAGGCGCGCGGCGAACTCGGCGGGGTCGGGGTGGCCGGCGAGGCGCGCGAGTTCGCCGCTCGTCCGGCCGGCCAGCCCCGCGAGGTGGGCCGACGCCTCGAGTTTCGCCGAGTTGTCGGCGCCGGCGAGGCGCTCGAGTTGTTCGAGCGCGTCCAGGTGCCGCCGCCGGACGCGCGGCAGCGTCGGGTCGAGCACCACCCCGCCGCCCCAGGTGAACTCGCCGCCGGGGCTGCGCAGCACGAAGCGGTCGCCGGGTTCGGCGCACAGCGGCGCGCGGACGAACAGTTGGGCCAGGCCCGACTCGCCGGGGCGCAGTTGCCGGGCGTCGAGCAGCGACACGACCGCCTCGGCGTCGGCGGTGCCGTGGTGCAGCCGGAGCGTGAGGCGGTGCCCGAGCGGCGCGGGCGCGTCGCGCGCGATGGCCAGCCTCACGGCCAGGCGGCGCGACGGGAACAAACTCCCCGGCGTGCCGAGTTCTTGGCCGCGCTTCAGGCGTTCGAGCGGCACCCCGGCCAGGTTGAGCGCCACCCGGCTCCCCGCCCCGGCCCTCTCGACGGCGTGGCCGTGGCGCGCGAGGCCGCGCACGCGCACGGGTTCAACTAGTCCGCCGCCGGGGTGCCAGTCGAGTTCGCCGCCGCTCTCGACCGCGCCGCGCAGCACCGACCCCGTGACCACCGACCCGTGCCCGGCGACGGCGAACGCGCGGTCGATCATCAGGCGGAACGGCCCGCAGCGCCCCGGCGGCAGCCCGGCGCACGCCCCCTGGAGGGCGGCGCGCAGCTCCGGCAGCCCCGCCCCGGTCCTGGCGGAGACTGGCACGATGGCGGCATCCGATAACCCGGTGCCGGCCAGCAGTTCGCGCACCTCGAGGACCGCCACCTCGCGCGTCGTCGCATCGACCAGGTCGCACTTGGTCAGCGCCACCACGCCCGAGCGCACGCCGAGCAGGTCCAGGATGGCGAGGTGCTCGCGCGTCTGCGGCATCGCCGAGTCGTCGGCCGCGACCACGAGGAGCGCGACCTCGACCCCCGCCGCGCCGGCGAGCATGTTCCCGACGAAGCGCTCGTGGCCCGGCACGTCGATTACCCCCAGCCGGTACGGGCCGAGTTCGGCGTGGCTGAACCCCAGGTCGATGGTGATTTTGCGGGCGCGCTCCTCGGGGCGGCGGTCCCCGGCGTGGCCGGTGAGAGCCGCGACGAGTGTGGTCTTTCCGTGGTCGATGTGGCCGGCGAGGCCGACGACCACGTCGTGAAAGTCGCCCGGCGGTTGCATAGACTGTCTCCCGCCCCCTTCCCCGACCCGGAGCGCGTCCCGTGCCAAAGATCGTCGTAGTCTACCACAGCGGCCACGGGCACACCGAGCGCGCGGCCCTCGCCGTGGCCCGAGGCGCCGGGAAAGTACCGGGCGCCGTAGTCGTCGTCAAGAAGGCCGTCGAGGTCGGCAAGGACTTCGCGGAGTTCGCCGACGCCGACGCGATCATCTTCGGCAGTCCGACGTACATGGGCGGCTACTCGGCGGAGTTCAAGCGATTCATCGACGACGCCTCGGGGCTGTGGTACCAGCGCGCCTGGAAGGACAAGATCGGCGCGGGGTTCACCAACTCGGGGGGACTCAGCGGCGACAAGCTCAACACGCTGCAGTCCCTGTGTACCAACGCCATGCAGCACGGCATGATCTGGGTGGGGCAGGCGGAGATGGTCGGCGGCACCACGCCCGCCGATGTCAACCGCCTCAGCAGCTTCACCGGCGCGATGACGCAATCCGACCAAGGCTCGCGCGAGGAAGCCCCGCCGCCGGGCGACATCACGACGTGCGAGTTGTTCGGCGAGCGCGTGGCGCGAATCACCGCGCAGTTCGTGGCAGGGCGGGTGGCTAGTTCCCGGTGACGACGGCCTTAACCGCCGCGAACAGCAGCCCGGCGGCGCAGAGGGCGCCGAGGCCGTACAGCAGGTAGCGGCCGACCTTCTGGCCGTACTCCCACTGCCGCACCTGCTGGCGGTGCTGCTCCTGCGACTGGGCCTGCGCCTCGGCGGTCAGTCGGTTGTTCTCCGCGATCAGGCGGTTGTAGTCGGCGTTCTGTTCGAGTTGCCGCTCTTGGTTGGCCAACGCGCGGTCGTAGCGCTCCAGGTACTCGGCCCAGCGCTTGGGGGAATCGGGGTCGGCCGGGTCGAGCGGGGGGCGTTCGGGGAGCGGCACGGGGCGTCCTCCGGCGGGCGGGGCTTCGTGGTCGGTACGCTCTCGCCCCGCACGCGGTTCACGCCGAGCCGGCTGCGCGGCGAAACACCAAGTCCCCGTCGTCGTAGCTGCCCAGGCGCGGCCAAGTCTCCAGCGGCGCCTCGGCGTAGCCGGCGCGGCCCAGTACGGAGAGCGAGCGCCGGTTGGCCGGGTGAACCGTCGCCCAGAACTCGGCCGCGCCGTGGAGTCGCGCGCACGCCCCGTGCAGCCACGCCAGGGATTCGGTGGCGTACCCGCAGCCCCAGTGCGCCGGGCCGAACAGGTACGCCACTTCCGCGCGGCCCTCGGCGACGAGCGCCTCGACGCGGCCGATCGCCTGGTTCGTGGCGAGTCGGACGACGAAGTCGAGCCAGACTTCGCCGGCGCGCTCGGGCGGCGGGCCGGCCTCGGACGTGGCGAACTGCAGCTCCAGGTCGCCGATGGTGGGGACCGGGCCGGCGAAGAACGCATGCACGCGCGGGTCGCACAGGCACGGCGCCAGTTCGGCGGCGTGGGCACGGCGGCTCGGCTCGAAGTGCAGGCGGCTCGTGGTGAACGCGAACCCCATCGCGGCCGGCCCTACTTCTTCGGCGGCTCGGGCGCGACCACCGGCAACTCGATGGTCGCCGGCTTCACGCTCCCCTGCTTCCAGGCGTCGAACGAGAACGTCACCTTCGCCTTGCCCAACGCCGCGTCGTCGGGGACCCGCACGGGGTTGTGGAACAGGCAGCCTCAGCAGAGCTTGTCGAGTTGGTAGCTCTTCTTGACCGGCGGGGCGCCGGCGGCTTTGGGCGCGAACTCGATGTCGATCACGGGGCGCACCTCGTCGGGGAACGCGGGCTTGCCGCCGCTGTGGACCGACTCGACCACGACCCAGCACTTGGCCAGCTCGTCCAGGGTACCGACCAACAGGTGCAGGTGCCCCGGTTCGTCGCCGGCCTTGATGCTCAGCCCCGGCGGAGGCTTCCAGCCCAGGGGGCGCGGCC
>CAXTPM010000218.1:0-7931 GCA_964245865.1 uncultured Fimbriiglobus sp.
GATCGCCTCGGGGCGCGTGCGCATGTTCGGCCGTGAGTTCGGCGCGGGCGACATCATCACCGTCGAACCCGGTGAGGTCACGGCGTTCGAAGCGCTCGCCGACACCGTCACTGTGGTGGTGAAGCTGCCGAGCGTGCCGGACGACAAGTTCCCGGCTTAGCCGCGGGGCTGGCGGAGGCGCCGCTCGGCCGGGGCGGCCCTACCGCTTCCAGAACTTGAGCCGCGCGCCCAGCGCCCCGAGGGCGCGCGTCCGGTAGCTGTTGGCCCGCCGGCGCTCCTCGGCGTAGGCGCCGTGGCGCTCGACCCGGCGCGCGGCGGTGTCGCCGACGCCGATGTCCTCGCCGCGCACGATGCCCTGGTCGGGGGCGTAGGCGACGTATCGGCTCCAGGCGCGCAGGTAGTGCGGCAGGCTGTGCGGCAGGCAGAAGTGGACGACGACTTTCGGGCGGTCGCGGTCCCAGTACAGCACGCGCGCCAGGGCAAGCGGCAACTCGGCGGCGCGGGCGCCGTGCGGGTCGCCGAGGATCGCCGGCAGCGCCAGGGAATCGACGGCCACCGCCCCCGGCTTGCCGGCGAGCAGGCGCGTGAGTTCGGCCACGGCGGGGCTGTAGTCGTAGCGGCCGTCGGGCAGCAGGGGGCCGTCGATCACGATGCACGGCACGGCCGGCACGCCGGCTGGGGCGGCGCCCGCGACGGCTGCGGCGTCGAGGACGATGATCCCGCCGCCGCCTGGCGCGGCGTCGGGCGCGGCGAGCGCGAGGGCCGCCGCCGTCGCCGCGGCCCCCTGCGAGTACGGCCCACCGACCAGGGCGATTTTCACGGCCCCTCCTCGTAGTAGTCGTGGAACGGAGTGCTGTTCAGGATCGCCGCGCGGAACCCCTCGTAGCCACCGGGGTGGTACAGCACCTCGCCGTTGTGCTTGGCGAGCCGGTACGCGCTCAGCCGCGTGCCGAGGTCGAGCTTCCACGAGGGGACCGGGAAGTACTCGGCCAGCGAGTCGTAGAACAGGTTCCCCTCGGGGCGCATCATCCGCGCGACCGAGAGCATCGGGTTGAAATCGACCACGGTGTCGCGCGCGGGCGCGCCGTGGGCGCCGAAGCTCTCCACCGCGAAGCGGCGCGAACTCGGGTCGGCGGTGTCGCACAGCAGGTACTTCTCGAAGTCGTCCAGGAACGCCTCGACGTTCTCGACGCCGAACCCCACAAACGCGGCGTAGGCCGCGACGCCGACCTGCCGGTGCCACGCCGCGGTCGTGTCGGGGCGGTGGCCGAGTTCGCGCCGCACGCCCTCGTAGTAGTGCTCGGGGATCCACTTCCGGGCGAAGGTGTTCAGCCGCACCAGCGCGTCGGCCTTCGACACCTTACAGAGCGGCTTGCGCCGGACGCGCAGGAACTGCGTCGGGCTGGTGCTGCGCTTGAGCGCCCCGGCGGCGTTCTCGTAGGCCACTGTCTCGCCCAACAGCAGCGGCCGGGCGAAGAGCGACTGCGTGAGCGCGTGCGGGTTGACGCGGCTCGGCACCCCGAGTTGCGCGGCCCGCACGCCGTGCTCGATGTCCTCGAACTCGCTCCAGTTGAGCCTCGGGTCTTGCGGCGCCGCCTGCCACACCGACTTCTTGCACAGGTACAGGCTCCCCGTGCAGCAGTTCGCCGGGTGGTAGCGCAGGGCGTTGGGGTGCAGGTGGATTTCGGTGGCGATCTCGGGGAAGAGGTCCGCGCGGTAGACCCCCTTCACCGGGTCGGTCGAGGTCACGGTGTGCGTCACCCACGGGTTGTTGCTGCGGGAATAGTCGGAATATCTCCTGACCGTAATGTTGTACGGGTCGTCGGCCCACAGCCCCTGGAACCCCACGATGGGGTACAGGTCGCCGAACTCCGTCACGGCCCGGTAGAAGTCGCGCGGCAGGAACACGCGGTCGTGGATCAGGCAGAGGTTCTCGTACTTCGCCTCGTCGGCGAGCCGGTTCTTCTTCGCGGCGATCGGCACCGGGAGGCGGTTCAGGTCCGCGCACACGAGGCGCGCGTGCCCCAGGTAGCGGAAGTTGGGGCCGGGGGTGCCGCACAGCACGATCTCGAACTCGGGGACGCCGAGTTCGAGGATGCGCTTCACCACGGCGTTGAGGCCCGTGGCGTCGCCGGGGCCGGTCGGGATGCCGAACGTCCAGCGGGTGAGTCCCCGGTCGCGCTCGGCCGGCAGCGGCGCGGTCTTGCGGAAGGTGGTCTGCGCAGGACTCGACGCCTCGACGGCGAGGGAGTGTTGGAAGTAGGCCCGCCCCAAGTAGGGCTTTACCCCAGGGTCGCCGGCCATGGTGACCGTGCCCCCGACCGGCAGCGCGTGCGCCGCGTCCCACAGCAAGAGCGGGGCGAGCATCGTGTCGGTCTCGAGCGCGTAGAACGCGACGCGCCCGCCGAAGTCGTCCAGCAAGCGCGAGGTGGCGTTGAGGGTGCCGACCTCGGAGGCCGGCCGGCCGCTCGCCGGCGGGCGGAACGACACGACCCGCGCCCCCTCGGGCACCGCCCACGACCCCGGCACCGGCCCAGGCGGACCTGCGGCGGCGAGGCGGGGGTCGTGGTGCAACTGCGTCAGGACCATCGGGCGGGCACCACTGGGCAAACTCGGCAAACTGGGGCCGCAGTATCGGCGACTCGGGCGGGGGTGTCAAGGGGAAGTGGTCGGCGGGCCTCTGCCCCGCTAATCCCCCACTTTCAGCCTCGCCCGCAACTCGGCGAACAGCGCCTCGAACCGCGCGAGGGCCGCCTTGTCGAGTGGCACCTCGCCGGTGGCGAAGCGCTGCGCCGCCAGGTAGCGGTCGAACGTCACGTCCGGCGCCAGGCGCTCGACCGCCGCCGCGGCGCGCCCGGCCACCCCGCCGCCCGGCGGCAGGTCGGCCTCGCGCAACTCCTTCGGCAAGCGCCCGGCCAACTCGGCGTTGGCGAGCTTCAGGTACGCGCCCACGCTCAGCAAGTCCTCGCTCGCCGGCGGCGTGCCCTCCACGGCCGGTAGCTTGCTCGGCCTGGCGGGGGCGTTCTGCGGCGCGTGGAACGGCTCGAAGCTCACGTCGCCGCCCTCGCCCAGACTCACCACCGGCGACGAGTCGCCGCCCAACAGCGCGCGGGCCAACTCGCGCACCGGCCCGGCGGGGATCAGCCGCACACCGGCCGGCAGCCCCGCGCGGCCGGCGCCCCGCAGAAGCCCACTCGCATGCTGCAAGATCACCAGGTCGCTCATCTCGGGGACGAGCACCGAGCCGCTCGGCCCCGGCAATTGCCGAACCAGTTCGGCGGCCAGGGTCACGCGCAAGGGGTGAAGCGTCGCCGCGTCGGCGTCGGCGGCGCGGCTGTGGACGACCGTGCCCTTGCCCGGCACGTCGCTCACCAGTCGCACCGAGCCGAGGCGGTCGGGCGGGATCAAGAACGGCGAGTGCGTCGAAAGCAGCGTCTGGTGGTGCTCCGCCAGACTTTCGACGTAGCGCAGCAAATCCTCTTGCGCCAGCGGGTGCAGATTCAGCCCCGGCTCGTCCAGCAGCAAAATCAGCTTGCCCGGCTGCCGCCGTACCGCCTCGAACGCTACGACGAAGCTGAGGAACCACACGAACCCCCGGCTGCGCCGCGAGAACGCGACCGAGGAGCGGTCCTGCCGGTCACGCACGCGCACGTACAGGTTCGGCCCGCGGTTGTACGGCGGCGCGTCGGCCGGGTCGGCGCGGCAGTCGAGTTCCACGTCGAGCGTCCGCCCCTGCCGCCAGTAGCGGAACACCGTGTCCGCGACCGCGTTCGCCGCGCCTTCGAGGCGCGTTTTGAGCAGTTCGTAGTCGCCCAGGCCCGCCAACTCGTCGGGCCGCACCCCGGCGAGGTCCAGGAGTGCCAACACCGTGCGGTCGCTCGCGGTGAGTTGGCCGGGGTCGGCACTCCGCGCCGCGAGGTCGGCGAGGTTCACCTTGTCGGGCAGCGCGGTGTACTCGTCGAAGTAAAAGAACCGCGGCAAGAGCGGCTCGACGTGCCGCCGCCAGACGAACGCCTCCAGCAAGCTGTCCCACCCCTCGGGCGCCGCGAACGTGGTGGCCAACTCCTGGGTGGCCGCGCGGCCCGCGTCGCCCAAATCCATGCGGCCGAGGGTGCCGAGCAGGTCGCGCAGGCTCCGCAGGTTCCCGCACGCCGCGCGCACCTCCGGCGGAAGGGGCGCCCGCGCGAGCCAGTGGGCCACCACTGGCGCCTCGTCGAGCGTGAAGCGCACCTTCTTTGCGTTGGCGTAGTCGAGCGTGGCCGCGAACTCGAACTCGGCGAAGTAGTCGAACCCCAGCGCGCGGTTGAGCGAATCGAGTTCGGCGGGTTCGAGCCGGAACGTCAGGCGCGCGGCCACGGCCGGCTCGGAGTGGTGCCGCCGGGCGTACTCGTGCGCCAGCCGGCGGGGGTAGTCGCGCGCCACGTCAAAGGATCGCCCCGACGCGGCCGGGCGGCACGAGTCGAGCGCCTGCAGGAACGCCGTCTTGCCCGACTCGTTGCGCCCCAGGAGCACGGTGAGGCGCGGGTCGAGCGGCACGGCGCCGCTGTCGAGGATGCTGCGGTAGTGCTCGACGCGGGCGGCGGTCAGGTGCATGGGAGTCGTGGTCAGTGACGAGTGGTCAGTGGTCGGTGAAGAGAAGACAGTAGCAGAAGGAGGGCCGAAAGCCCACCCGTGGCACGGGTGGGCTGACTTGCCGGCGCACGCAGCAGCCTATCGATCCGGGCGAGTCCAGACCCACCGTTGCGGACGGTGGGCTTTCATTGCCACTTCCCTACCGTCTTTTCTGCACCGACCACCGACCACTGGCCACTCCTCAATACACCCGCGTCGATTCCTCCTTGACCACCGGCGTGCCAAGGCTCTCGCTCGTGAGCTGCGCCTGGAATCGCGCGTCGCCGGCGGCGAGTGCCCGCACGCGCACGCGGAACAGCACCGCCGCGCCGGGGGCGAGTTCCCCCAGGGGGGCGAAGCGCACGACTGTACGGCCGTTGACCACCTCGGAAGTGTGCGGCGTCGGCCCGTCGGCGGCGACGAGTTCCAGTTGCTCCGGCACCGGGCACGCCAGCGTCACGGCGGCGTCGGCCCGGCTCCCGGTGTTCATCAGGCGGACCTCGTACACCGTCTCGCCGCCGACCTCCACCGGGTCGATGGTGTCGAGCAACTCCATGCGCAGCGCGGCCACGCCGAACACCGTGGTGCGGCACTCGGCGCGCGGGACGGCGCAGTTGCCGGAACCCGCCCCGGCGCTCCAGGGGGCGGCGTCGAGGGCGGTCGGGGCGGCGCGGAAACTCACACTCCGCGACTGGCCGGGCGGCAGGTCGGCGGGGGCGAGGTCGCCGGGCGCGGCCCCCTCGGTGACGCGCCAGCCGCTCGGCACTGGGCAGTCGAAGCCCAGCCCCTCGGCCGCGGCCGTCCCGGCGTTCTCGACCCGCAGCGTAAACTCGCCGGCGCGGCCGACCATCAACTCCTTCGGCCCGTCGAGTGTGAGCTTCAGCACGGGGCACACGACCGCCGTGGTGGCCGACGCCTCGCAGACCCGCGCCACGCCCGCCGCGTCGGCCGAGCCGGGGGGCGGCAGCGTGGCGTATGCCACCCAGAACTGCGTGCCGGACTCGGCGAACGTGACGGGGTAGTCGAACGTCGCCGACGCGCCGGCGGCGAGGGTCGGCAGCACGCGCGGCTCCCCGGCCGGGACGCTGGAGCGCAACAGTTGGACCCCGGCGCGCTCGGCCGGGGCGTCGCCGGAGTTCGTCACCGTCACCCGCACCACCGCGCTCTCGCCCGCCGCGACGGTGCCGGGGGCGTCGAGTGTAATGCCCAGTTGCGCCTGGCGGACGGCGAACTTGGTGGCCATCGCCCCAGTGGAAGTCACCCACGCCTGGCACTCGATGCTCGACCCGGCCCCGGCGGTCGAGGCGAGCAGGCGCAGCGTCATCGCCCGCGACTCGAGTCCGGCCAGCGTGCCGAGTTCAAACAGTTGCACGCCGTTGACCACCCGCGCCGGCGGCGAGGTCGATTGCACCACCGACGCCGCACACGGACGCACCTGCACCACGACGTGCTGCGCGGCACTCGGCGAGAGGTTCCGCGCGGTGAGGGTGTAGTCCTGCGGCACGTGCGCCTGGCTCGCGGCCGGGGCGGACCACTCGAGCGCCACCGTGCCGGCGGGCACCGGCGACTCGGCCGGCGGACTCGCGGCGGGCGCCGCCTGGAAAGTTGGCCCCGGCGCGGCGCTCGGCGGGGCCGCACTCGGCGCGGCAGGCTCGGCCTGCGGCTGGGTCGGCACGGCCGCGGTGCGCCCGACCGCCGCCGCCGTACCCCCGGCCAGTACCGCGAGCGCGGCGACGAGGGCGCCGTCGGACATGGCCCCGGCGAGCGGCCCGGCGAACAGCCCGGCGACCGCTGAGGAGGCGAGCGAGACGGCCGCGCGGCCGGGGGCGATGGGCATGGCGACAATCCGGCGGAGGGGGCGGGTCGGGGCCGCGCGATGGTCGCACCCTTCGACCAGCGAATCAAGCCCGACCCGCCCGCGCCGGCCCGCCCTGGGCGTCAGCGCGCGAAATCCGCCCGCACCTCGTCGAGCGTCACCTCCAGCCCCCGCGCCTTCAAGTCGTCGAACACGGCCTCCGGCGTGGCACCCGCGCCGAGGTTCAGCCGGGCCTCCTGCACCAATCGCGGCACGCCTTTCACGAGGTCTTGCGCCGGCTGCTCCTGCGGCGAGTCGGAGTGCCACTGGTGCGGCGGAGGGCCGTCGGCGGGGACTTCGGGGTCGGGCATGGCGGGAGTCCTCAAGAGGAAAGTCGGCAGGGGGTGGGCAAATCGGGTGCCGGCCAAGCGACCTCACCCCCCGTCCCCCTCTCCCAGGAGGAGAGGGGGTGAGCGTGGGTAAGGGCTTCGCCTACTGGGCCGGCCATTGCTTGACGCAACGAGTCACCCTCACCCCCTCTCCTTTTGGGAGAGGGGGACGGGGGGTGAGGTCTCCCCGCCGGGGCCAATGCGCCCCCGCCCGCTATAAACCGTGCACCGCCCGCCGCGCGCGAACCCCACCAGCGTCACTCCCATCGCGTCGGCTAGTTCCACCGCCAGGCTCGTCGGCGCCCCAACTGCGACTAGCATCGCCACGCCGGCTCGGGCGCACTTCTGCACCAACTCGAAGCCCGCGCGGCCGCTCACCACCACCGCGCACCCGGTCGCCGGCAGTCGCCCGGCGAGGAACTCGGCCCCCAAGAGTTTGTCGAGCGCGTTGTGTCGGCCGATGTCCTCGTACACGGCACTGATGCCTTGCGAGTGCGCGGCCAGCCCCGCCGCGTGGACGCCGCCGGTGGCGTCGAACAGCGGCTGCATCGGGCGCAGTTGCCCCGGCAAACTCGCCACCCACTCCGCCGGTACTTGCCACGAGATCGGTACGGCTTCGGCGCGCTCGGCGAGGGCGTCGAGGATCGTCTTGCCGCAGACGCCGCACGCGCCGCTGGTGAGGGTGTGCCGGCCGAGGCGACTCAGGTCGAGTTCCAAGTCCGGGTGAAGCTCCGCCGTCAGCACGTTGGGGTCGCTTCCCGTGCGCAACTCCAGCAGGTCCGCCGGCGAATCGACCACCGCCTCGGCGAGCAGGAACCCGGCAACGAGTTCGCGGTCGTGCCCTGGGGTGCGCAGCGTGGTGCTCAGGCTCGCGCGGCGGCGGTTGATCGCGGGGCCGTGGGCGGCGCGAATCTCCAGCGGCTCCTCGACGGCGACCGCGTCGGCGACCAATTCGGCCGAGCCGCCGCCGAGGCGCAGCACGCTCACCGGGCGCGCGGCGTCCGTGCTCACGTCGCCGGCTGCTTGGCGGGGTCGAGGTAGACGAAACTCTTGCCGAGCCGCCCGCCGTAGTTCCCCGCCGAGATGCGCTCCAGCCCCGGCACCGGCCGCGCGGCGGCAATGGCCAGTTGCGTGGC
>CAXTPM010000219.1:0-7921 GCA_964245865.1 uncultured Fimbriiglobus sp.
GTGCACGCCGCGAAGGTCGCCGAGCCGGGGCTGCGGGCGCTGGTGCGGCGGGTAGTGAGCGGCTTGTGATACGCTCTCACGCCCCAGTCCGGTAAAACACGTCCGACCGCAGCACGTACTTCCGCCCCTCACTCAATGCCCACCCCTCGTGCCACCAGTCGTGGCGGAAGAGCAGGGCGTCCTCCACGCGGGGGACCACGGCCGCGACCTCGGCCCGCACGCCGGCCACTGCGTCGTCGACGTAGAACGCAGTCTCGCCGCCCTCGAAGTCGCCGTTGAGGTAGAACAGGCACGTCAGCCGGCTCTCGACGCCGGGCGATTTCACCACCACGCCGTCCTTGTGGCGGTTGAAGCGCTGGCCGACATCGTAGCGGTAGAAGCGGAACTCGTCGTCTAAGCCAATGGGAACCGCGCCGTCGGCCGCGTCGGGCACGAACGGCCGCAGGCGCCGCCACAACTCGGCGGCAAGCTCGGCGTCGGCGAACGCGGCCCGGTCGTTGTCGCGGATGCCCGGCAGCCGCTGCGGCCCAGCAGCGGTGCGGACGGCCGCGCGCTCGAAGCCGACCGCCTCGCCCCGCTCGATGAGAGCAGTACACTCGTCGGGCGTGAGCAAGCCGGCGACTGTGAACAGGCGGTCGGCGAGGTCGGTTTTCACAGGCGTACCCAAAGTGGAATCAAGTCCGCCCCTGCCACCCCGAGGGGTCGCGCGAAGTGTGGAACACCGCCGTCACGACCACGCGGCCCGGCACGACCGGGTAGTAGACGCAGTACGGGAAGCGCCACCGGAGCCTCCCGCGTGTCGCCGTCCGCGATCGGGAATCGGTTCGGCTTCACGCCGAGCGTGGCCAGAACGGCCCGAACTTCATCAACGAATTCGCCGCCGAGTCCGGGCCGCTGGGAGTCGTACCACTGCGAGGCAGCGCCGAGTTCGTCCTCGGCGACCGGACGTAGAACCACGGGCACGCTCACGAGGGCTTCAGCCGCGAGCGAATTCGGCCCTCACCACATCCCACGGCACGCCGCCGTCGGGGTCGGCGTCCATCTCCTCGGCGCGGCGTCGCAACTCGGCCCGCCGCGCCGGGGAGATGGGCGGGCGCGGCTCGGCGGCGACGCCCGCCCAGATGGCCTCCGCGAGCGCGATGCGCTCCTCGCGCGGCAGCTTGTCGATGCCGAGCGACTGCATGGTGACGGGCATGGTTCGATCTCCGAAGTCGGAACCCGGCGCGGGTTCATTCTACCCGACCTGTCCCCGTGTCCGCTAGCCCCGCGCCGCCCGCCGCCGAACCGCCCCGAGTGCGCCCAGCGCCCCGGCCGCGACCAGTCCGACACTCCCCGGCTCCGGCACCGGCACGACCCTGAGCGCCTGCCCGTCGGCGGCAACGATCGAACTGAGTTGGTCGAGGTAGCTCGCCAGGTCGGTGCTGTAGGAGGTGTACACCGAGTTCGGGTCGGCCGGATCGAACGAGATGCCGTAGTGGGTGCCGAGTAGCACGGCGGTGTTCCCCTCGCGGGTGAGCAGCGCGCCGCCGGAGTCGCCGTCGGTAAGGGCCACGTCGCCCGCGCGGCTGCGGTTGTACTCGTAGCCGATGACCGCCGTGGCCTCATACGTAGGTGTCGGTTTCTCTTTCGTCGTGTCGAACGACCCCAGCCCGCTGTCGCTAGCGACGTTCGTGCCCAACTGCCGGGTGTCCGAGCCGTAGTTGGCGTTCTGCGTGTAGGCCAACAGCGGAGTCCCCACGGGGGCGGTGTTGGCCGCGACGGCGAGCGGCGTCACCCGGTCGGTCGCCGGGATCGGCGCGGCGAGCGTGACCACCAGGATGTCCGAGGGCAGCGTGCGCGTCGGCCCGCCGGGCGTGTCGGAGAACGTCGTCGTCAGCCGGGTTTGGCGTACCGCGCCGCTCGCGTCCACCGCCACCGTATAGGCGCGCAGCACCCCGTCGCTGCCCAGGAAGCGCACCTGCTCGCCCGGCGCGTACAGCCCGACGTGGTTGGCGGTGACGAAGTGCTGCAGACTCACCAGGGTCACGCCCCAGTTGCCGTTGGTGCGGTTGCCCACGCCGCTCAGGTCGAGGCCCGCGCCGACGAACGCCGACGACGAGTTCGCCACCGGGGCGTCCGGGAACCCGCTCGTGTAGCGGTCGTAAGTCGCGCGGCTGTTGGGGTTCGCCGGGTCGTAGCCGACGATCTCGCCGGCAGCCGCCGGCCGGGCGTGCAGCGCGAGGGCGACGAGCGGGGTGAGGAGGATGAAGCGGCAGGATGACATTGCGCGTTCCGGGGAAGATGGCGGGCAATGCCCATCATACCCGAACCGACCGCCGTCAGCGCCACCACAGCGCGAGTGCCAGCACCGCCGCCCCGAGCGCAACCCCCACCAAGAACACCGCCGGCCCGACCCTGCGCACCCCGCGCTCCGCGGGGAACGGCAGCGGCCCGGCCCAGAACGCCGGCGGGCGGTACTACCACCGGGAGGTCGAAAGGATCACGAACTGGTAGACGCGCCCGCCGTGCCAGACCATCAGACGCAGGTGGGTCGGCAGGCCCGGAATGGTCGCCAGCAGGGCCGGGCGTTCGAACTCGCCGTAGGGCAGGCGCCAGTCGCCGCAGGTGAGCGCGTCGGCGCCAAGGGCCAGCGTCGGAGGCCGGAAGCGCCCGCGCAGCCAGTCGCGCGAGGGACAAACGCGGTCGCCCTGGCGGTCGCTAGCCAGGACGAGACTCCGCAGCGGTTCGGCAGTCATCGCGTCAGTTCCCGCGCCGCGCGAGTTCGTCGCGCAGGCGGCGGTTCTCGTCCTCGAGTGCCTCGGCGTCGTGGCCGCGCCGGTCGCGCAGCACCTGCCGTAAGCGCAAGAGGCCGGCGACGTAGGCCGCGAACACGACGCCGCCGAGGGCCGCTTCCAGAATGCTGTCGCCGAACATCGCCACCCCCGAGCGCGTGAGCCGATGAACCTGAGTGTAGCGCCGGCCGCCGGGGCCGGCCAGGGGACTTGGGTTTCGAGGCGCCGGCTACCTCCCCGCCCCCAGCGGCACCAGCACCGCCGCGCCGTCGGCCGCGACTGCCAGCCCCGGCCCGTCGCCCAGGGGCTGCGGCGCGCTCACGAGCACCGGCAGTCCGGGCGGCAACTCCGCGCCGGGCAGGCCGCGCCCCGTGCGGCCATCAAGAGTCTGCGGCGCCCCCTCGGCCGGCGCGACCACCAGGTTCGGCCCGCTGCCGATCACGCCCACCAGTTGCCCCTTGTCCGGCGGCGCCAGGTCGGCCCGCGTCCACGCCACCTTCAACTCGGCCGGGTCGATGCCGACCAAATGCCGGTTCCCCAGGGCCACGACCACCACCCGCCCCCCGGCCGGGCCGGCGAGGAGTAGCCGCCCCGTCGGCGACCCCGCCGGTGCCAACTCCGGCGGGGCGGGCACCCGGCGCGCGAGCTTGGTGCCGGTGAACACCGAGACGCCCCCGGCCTTGTCGGCGACCGCCACGCGCTCCGCGTCGAGTTCGACCGCCGGCAGGGCCACGAGTTCGCTCAACTCGACCGGCTCGCCGCGCACCGTGGCAGCCGCGGACTCGTCGGGCCAAATCCAGCGGTAGACGCGCCGGCCCCCGTCGCCGGCCAGCAACTCCCCGCCCGGCGTGGCCCCGAGGTGGCACACCACCTCGCCGGGCTTGGCCGAGTCCGGCGCGGTGTCCCCGCGCCACAGCGGGCCGTTCTGCGGCGCCGTATCAGTCTCGCGCAGCCGGTAGATGTAGCCGTTGGTGAGCGGCAGGTACACCGTCGTGCCGACCAGCACCGGGTTGCCCGCGAGGGTGTCGGGCATACTCAGGGTGCGCTCGGTGAAGCCCGACGGCGCGACTAGCCGTACGCGCAACTGCCGCCGGTTCGCCGCCTGATCGACGCTCAGCACGGCGAAGGTTTTCGCCCGCGCATCGACCGCCGTTTGCGTCGCCCCCACAGTTGCCAGGTCCGGCGGCGCCACGACTTCCGCGCGGCCCCCGCTGAGCTTGTAGACGCTGCCGTCGTCCCCGGCGAGGTGGACCTGCCCGGCGAGCAAGACCGGCGGGCCGGCCGGCGTCAGCCCCACGCGCCGCTGCCACCGCAGCCGCCCCGACGCCAAGTCGAAGCCGATCGCCTGCGTGCCGGACGCCGAGCGCGTGACCACAACGGCTAGCCCCAACTCGGGCAGCAGTTGCGCCCGGTGCGCCGGCTCGCCGACCTCGCGGCCCGCGCCCTGCACGACTAGCCGCAGCCCCTGCACGGGGTCGATGGCGGTGCGCAGCCGCACCAGTTGCCCGCCGAGCACCGCGTGCACGGTGTCCTCGTCGGCGCGCACGACCTGGGCGCGCCGCACGTCCTCCTGTTCGGCGCTCGGGCGCGGCCCCGGCAAGGTGAAGAGCGGCGCGTCGGCCTGGCCCACTTGGTTGACGCCGAAGACGTACACCGCCCCGGCATCCGTGGCGAACGCGACCCGCTCGCCGTCGGTCGCGCCGGGGAACCACGAGTGCCCCGGCACCGGCACCTCGCCGGGGATCGGGCGGCTCTCGACCGCGCCGCCCGCCGCCGCCTTGAGCATCTCGGCGGGACTGGGGAGCGGGAAGGCCCGCAGCTTCATCGCCGTCGGCCCGTCCGACTGCGGCAGCACCAGGTACCTCGGCGCCCCCTCGATCGCCGGGGTGATCGCCAGCGCCTCGCCCAACAGCGAGTCGCGCGCGTGGTCGGTCAGCAGCACCGCCAGGCACCTCGGCAAGAGGCGCTGCCCGGCGTCGTCCTCGCGGCCGGTCTCGAACACGAACACGCGCTTGGTGTCGCCGGGGATGAATAGCAGTTCGTGCCCCGCCTGCCCGGTGCTGGACACCGGCATCGTGGTCAGCCCCGCCCCCAGCGGCTGCCGCACGCGCAGGCTCGCCAGCCAGGTGCCGCCCACCGCGTCGAGTTCGGCGACGGTGCCCATCTCGTCTTTGAGCGGCACGTACACCCGCCCGCCGACCACCACCGGCGGGCCGGCGATCCCCTCGGGGAACGCCTGGTGCCACACCGCCTCGCCGGTGCGGGCGTCGCGCGCCGTCAGGCCCGACTCGCTCGCCACCAGAGCGGCCGGCACCTCGCCGAGGGTCAGCGGCACCGGCACGTCGGCGCTGCGGCGCGACCCCGTGGCGGTCGGCGGGCCGACCCGCGCGCCCCACAGCGCCTCGCCGGTGCGCGCGTCGAGTGCGGTGACGATCCCCCGGTCCACCGCGAACACCGCCCGGCCCCCGCCCGCCTGGAGCGAGTCGGCCGGGAAGGGGAGGTACGTCTCCGGCGGCGCGAGGTTCAGCGGGGCGTTCAGCAGAATCGGCGGGTACATCTCGGCCGGCGCCGCCTGTGCCGCCGTGCCCTTGACCTCGGCGCGCACGAGTTCGCGCAAGCGCCTCTCGGCCGAGGCCACCATGCCGAGGGCTTCCGCGTCCTGCGCGAGCTTCTCGTTGACTAAGACCGCCTCGAACGCCTCGATCTTGGGCGCGGTCGGGTCGCGGTCCAACTCGCGGTACGGGTCCAATACTTCGAGGCGGTGCCGCTCCTTGGCCGCAGACGCTTCGAGTTCGCCGGCCTTGGCGGCGACGCTTGCGAGGTCGGCACTCTGCGGGCCGCGGAACTTCTCGACCGCGGGGATGAGGCGCTTCAACTCGGCGGTGCGCGACTCGACCGCGCCGAGTTCACCGAGCTTCGCGCGGTCGGCCTGGAAGCGCTTCAGGCGCGCGGCGGTGTGGTCGGCCACCGCGTCGGCGACCTTCTTGCCGGCGGTCACGATGTCGCCGCCGAAGCCCTCGCCGGGCTTGGCCAGCGCACTGTCGCCGTGGTCGGCGAGGAACTTCGTAAACGATTGCTCGGCCGGCGCCGGGTCGTCGGCCAGCCCCGCGGCGCTCGTCGCCTGCTGGAGCTGGGCGAGGGCCGCGAGGAAGCGGTACCGATCCAGTTGCGGGCTGGCCGGGAACGCCTCGGCGAGCTTGGCGAACTGCTCGGTCGCCTGGGGGAACTGGCCGTCGTCGTAGGCGAGTTGGGCGGCCTCGGCGGCGCGGTCCTCGCGCAACTCGCCGGCGCGGAACACCCCGAACACCCCGGCCGCGAGCAGCCCGACTACGCCGAGCGCCAGCCCGCCCGCGATGTACCGGCCGTAAGAGCGCCGGGGCGGGCGGCGGCGGATGAAGTCGGCGTCGTCGTCGGCGTCGCCCCCGGCGGCGTGCTCGGCGCGCATCTGGCGCGTGGCCCGCACCGGCGCGCCGCCGGCCCCGGCCGGCGGCGCGGCCGACTCGTCCCACCACACGACTTCGCGCGGCCCGCCCGCCGGCTGGGTCGGCGCGGCGGGGGCTTGCACCGCGGGTGGCCGGGGCGCCGGGCGCGGCTCGTCCTCGAAGATTGGCGCGACGCTGGCGGAGGGGGCGCCCGACTCGACCCGCTCGTAGGGCCGCTCCGCCCGCGCCGGCTGCCTCGGCGCCGGGGCGGGCTTGGGCGCGGGCAGCGGCTCGTCGGCCGGGGCGACGACGAAGAACTCCTTGCACACGGGGCAGCGCGTCGGCTTGCCCACGGTGTCCGGCTGGAGTTGGAAGCGCGTCTCGCAGTGCGGGCAATCGACGGGAACGGTCACGGCAAAACTCCCCGCGCGGGACTCGATGTGGCTCGTCTCAGTATAGCGGAGGGGGCGGGTCTTAGCCCCGGCGTGAGAAGCGACCTCACCCCCTGGCCCCCTCTCCCAAAAGGAGAGGGGGTGAGCCTGACTCACGGCGGCAAGCGATGGCGTGCTGGGACTTGCGCCCCGCTGCCGCTAGCCCAGTAGGCTTCTCCCCCTCTCCTCCTGGGAGAGGGGGCCGGGGGGTGGGGTCGCTTCAGCCAGCCCGACGAGCCGCGCCCGCAACTCCGCCAGAGTTTGCGCGGTGTAGCTCGGCACCGGCAACTCCGCCAGCCTCGCCGACCCCGGATCGACCCGCCACCACCGGCACGCCGCCGCGACGAGGCCCGTGTCCGCCAGTCGGCCAACGAACGCCGCGTCCGCCGCCCCGCCATTCGCCGTGTACGCCCCCGCCAGCCGCGCCCGGCCCGCTGGGGAAAGCGACTGCGCGACCCTGGCCAAGTCGGCGGCGGGGTGGTCGAGTTTGACCGCGCCGAAATCGACCAGCCCGGTAAGGGTGTCGCCCGTGAACAGCGCGTGGTCGAGTCGGCAGTCGCCGACGGTCCACTGCAGCAGGGCGCCAACGAGCGCGTCGGCGCGCAACTGCCGCAGCGACTCCGCAACGTGCGACGCCAGCCACGCCGGCAACTCCGACGGGGTCGTCGCCGTCAACTCGGCCAAGCGGCGCGCCACGGCGGGTACCGCGTCGGCCGCGGCCACCGGCCCCGATGCGGCCCACGCGCAGTGTAGCGCCGCCAGGCCGGCCCCCAGCGAATCGAGTTGGCCGCCGGTCGGCGCGGCGGTCGGCGACCCCGGCACCCACGCCATCAGTTCCGCGACCCGCCCGCCGGCCACCGCGGCCGTGCCGCCGCCCCTCGCCGCCCGCAGCGCCGGCACGAAACCGAGTCCCGCCGCCGCGGCCGTCCGCACCGCCCGGTGGCAATCGGCCAAGTCCGCGCGACCGCCGCCGGGGGGCCAGACTTTGAGCGCGTGCAGGCTCTCGCCGAAGCGCGTCCCGGCGAACACCGCCGCGCCGCTGAAACTCCCGCCCGCCGCCAGGCGCCGCCACGAGCACGCCGCCAGCCCCAACTCGGCCGGGTAGGCGGCGAGGAGCGCGCCGGGGTCCACGCCGCTACTGCCCAGGAGTCGCCGGCGCCGGCCGGGCCACGAGCGCCTGCCGGGCCAACTCGCGTAGCGGGTCCGGGTACGCGCCGAAGACGACCGTGGTGACGGCGCAGACCACGCCGACCGCGCGGGGCCACGACAACCCGCCACTGGGAGCCACCTCGCGCAG
>CAXTPM010000220.1:0-3869 GCA_964245865.1 uncultured Fimbriiglobus sp.
CAAGCAGGCGCTCTGGCACGCCGCCGACGCCCGCTACCCCGGCGACCCGCTGACGCTCGCGGCGCTGGAGCGGAAGTAGCCGGATTGTGATCCGTGGACCGTGGCGCGTAAAGACCAAGACAGCCGTTGCTGCGTCTTCACGGTCCACGGATCACGATTCTGACGGCCCTACCGCGCCCAACCTGCCCACGGGCCGCAAATGTCCCCGGCCACCCCGCCCGCGCGTCCGAATGTGACCTATCTTTAGCAGCATTAGCGAGGGACCGGGGACGCAATCACGGGAGGGACGCCGCAATGTTGGTCCTGAGTCGGAAACTGGGCGAGAAGATTTACATCGGCGAGAACATTTGCATCACGGTGGTCGATATCGACCGCGGCAAAATCCGCCTCGGCATTGAGGCGCCGCGCGACGTGCCGATTTACCGCCAAGAGCTACTACCCCTGGCGGCGCTCACCCCCGGCGGGCCGGCGGCGCCCCCAGTCGCCGTGCCGACCCCGCCGGGGACGCAACTCCCAGCTGCGTCGTGACTTGCTAGTCGCCGGCCCTCCCTGAAACTCCCCCGGTCCCCTGGGGGAGTTTTTTCGTATCATCCCGGCACCCCTTCACACCCACCGAGTAACCACTATGCCGACCCCGATCGCCATCGCCACCTGGCCCTTCGGCCTGCAAGCGGCCAAGCGCGCGCTCGAACTGCTGGTGGCTGGGCAGGCGCCACTCGACGCGGCGATCGCGGGCGCCAAGCTCGTCGAGGACGACCGCGCGGTGCGCTCGGTGGGGTTCGGCAGCGTCCCCGACCGGGTGGGGCGCCTCACACTCGACTCGTGCGTGATGGTGGGCAAGACACTGGAGTGCGGCGCGGTCGCCGGCCTCGAACACATTCGCAATGCGTCGGCGGTGGCCAAGCGCGTCATGGAGAAGACGCCGCACGTCCTCTTGGTGGGCGAGGGCGCCAAGTGGTTCGCGCTCGAGCAGGGCTTCAAGCTCGAGATGCCGCACACGGTCGAGAGCATTCAGATGTGGTTCGACAAGCGGCCGGGCCAGAAGCCGCTCCCCGGCAACCTGCCGCAGCCCGGCGCGCCGGAACAGGCCCGCGTGAGTAGCCCCGACGACATCAACGTGCCGCTGAACGGCGCGGACTTCGGCGAGTGGAACCACGACACCGTCACCGTGCTGGCCGCGAACGCGAAGGGCGAACTCGGCGGCGTCTGCACCACCTCGGGCCTGGCCTACAAGCTCCCCGGCCGCGTCGGCGACTCGCCGCTCATCGGCTGCGGGTTGTACGTCGATGACGAAGTGGGCGCGGCCGGGGCCACCGGCGTCGGCGAGGAGGTCATCCGCGTCGGCGGCGCGCACCTCATCCTGAACGCGATGCGCCAGGGCAAATCGGTCCAGGACGCCTGCGTGTTCGCCTGCAAAGTCCTGCACCGCGCGGCCGCGCGCCGGGGGGTCCACACCGCCGAGGTCGCGTTCCTGGCGCTCAGCCCCAAGGGCGACATCGGCGCGGCCGCGACGCCGGGGACCAACTTCGAGTACGGCGTGGCCCGCGCGGGCAAGGTTGAGCAGGTGAAGGCGGTCGAGGTCGGGGCGGACTAGGCAGTTTGCCCCTCGCCGTAACCGCCGCGCCGGCCTACGCTAAGCGCTCGCCGGCCTCCCCCCGAAGTCCCGCAGGTTGCCCTCATCCCATGCCGCGTGCCCGACTCTGGCTCACCCCGCTCGCCCTGCTAGTTCTGCTCCTCGCCGCCGCGCCGGCCGTCGCCGCCACGGACCCCGGCGACCCCGGCCGGGCCGCAGTCGCCATCCCGGACCTCAACCGCGTGAAGTTCCTCGGCGGCGCGGTCGGCGGCGCCGACCTGCTCGCCGCCGGCCTCGCCGTGTGCGGGGGCGGGCTGATTTTTAGCCTCGTGATTTACGGGCAACTCAAGCGGCTGCCCGTCCACGGGAGTATGCGCGAGGTCTCGGAGCTGATCTACACCACCTGCCAAACGTACCTGTTCACTCAGGCCCGATTTATTGCATTGCTGTGGCTGTTCACCGCGTCGATCATTGTGTTCTACTACGGCTACCTGCGCGGCTTCGCCCCCGACCGCGTGGCCCTCATTTTAGCGTTCAGCGTCGTCGGCATCCTCGGCAGTTGCGGGGTGGCGTGGTTCGGCATCCGCGTCAACACTTTTGCGAATAGCCGCACCGCGTTTGCCAGCCTGGGTGGGGTGGCGTACCCCTGCTACGCCATCCCGCTCAAGGCCGGCATCTCGATCGGCATGCTGCTCGTCTCGGTCGAGTTGTGCCTGATGATCCTGATTCTGGTCCTCGTGCCCGGCGAGTACGCCGACGCCTGCTTCGTGGGGTTCGCGGTCGGCGAGAGCCTGGGCGCCGCGGCGCTGCGCGTGGCCGGCGGCATCTTCACCAAAATTGCGGACATCGGCGCGGACCTGATGAAGATCGTCTTCAAGATTAAAGAAGACGACGCCCGCAACCCCGGCGTGATCGCCGACTGCGTGGGCGACAACGCCGGCGACTCCGTGGGGCCGAGCGCCGACGGCTTCGAGACCTACGGCGTCACCGCCGTGGCGCTGATTGTGTTTATTCTCAACGCCGTCGTGAAGCCCGACGTGCAGGTGCAATTGTTAGTGTGGCTGTTCGCGCTGAGCGCGACGATGGTGGTCGCCTCGGCCGCGTCGTACCTCGTCAACGACGCGCGGGCGAGGGCGAAATACTCCGGCCTGCGCGGGTTCGACTTCGAGGCGCCGTTGACGTACTTGGTGTGGCTCACGAGTCTGATTTCCGTCGCCGCCACCTACGCCGTCTCCTACGCCCTCATCCCCGTAATCGACGGCGATACTACACTCTGGTGGAAGCTCAGCACCATAATTTCCTGCGGCACCCTCGCCGGCGCGCTCATCCCCGAACTCGTGAAAGTCTTCACGTCCACCAACTCGGCGCACGTGCGCGAGGTCGTGGCCAGTTCGCGCGAGGGGGGCGCGTCGCTGAATATTTTGTCCGGGCTGGTGGCCGGCAACTTCAGCGCGTACTGGGTCGGCATGACCATGCTCGCGCTGATGGGGGTCGCCTACGGCGTTAGCGAACTCGTCGCCGGCATCGACCCCAAATCGCCCGAGCGCGGCGGGCTGATGTACGCCCCGGCGGTGTTCGCCTTCGGCCTCGTCGCGTTCGGGTTCCTGAGCATGGGGCCGGTGACGATCGCGGTCGATAGCTACGGCCCCGTGACCGACAACGCGCAGTCGGTGTACGAACTCTCGACTATTGAGGAGCTGCCGGACATCGCGTCGGACCTCAAGACGAACTACAACATCGACGCGGATTTCGCCCGCGCCAAAGACAACCTCGAGAAGAACGACGGCGCGGGCAACACCTTCAAGGCGACCGCCAAGCCGGTGCTGATTGGCACGGCCGTCGTCGGCTCGACCACGATGATTTTCGCCATCATTCTCACGCTCACGCACCAACTGCAAGACACGAGTGGGCTGTCGATTCTGCACCCGCCGTTCCTGCTCGGCCTCATCGCCGGCGGCGCAGTGATCTACTGGTTCACGGGCGCGAGTATGCAAGCCGTGACCACGGGCGCGTACCGCGCGGTCGAGTTCATCAAGGCGAATATCAAGCTCGACGACAGCGTCAAAAAGGCGAGCGTCGAGGACTCGAAGAAAGTGGTGGCGATCTGCACCCAGTACGCGCAGGCCGGCATGTTCAACATCTTCCTGGTGGTATTTTTCGCCACGCTCGGCTTCGCGTTCCTGGAAAGTTATTTCTTCGTCGGCTACCTGATTAGCATCGCGCTGTTTGGCCTGTACCAGGCCATCTTCATGGCCAACGCCGGCGGCGCGTGGGACAATGCCAAGAAGATCGTCGA
>CAXTPM010000220.1:3879-7190 GCA_964245865.1 uncultured Fimbriiglobus sp.
CGAGACCGAACTGAAGGCCAAGGGCACCCCGCTGCACGACGCCACGGTGGTGGGGGACACCGTCGGCGACCCGTTCAAGGACACCAGCAGCGTGGCGCTTAACCCGATCATCAAGTTCACCACGCTCTTCGGCCTGTTGGCGGTCGAACTGGGCGTGCAGCTTTCCGAAACCAACCAGGGCCAGTTGCGCCTCGGCCTCGCGGCGCTGTTCATCGCCGTGTCGATGGTGTTCGTGCACCGCAGCTTCTACGGCATGCGCATCCGCAGCGAGAGTGTGTAGAGTAAGAGTTTTTGCCGCCAAGGCGCCAAGACCGCCAAGGAATACAGAAAATTTTGTATTCCTTGGCGGTCTTGGCGCCTTGGCGGCAAAAACTCTTCCCTGCCGGCCCTGCCGGCGCCTACAATCGTTCGCCATGACCACACCCGCGATCCGCACCGAAGGCCTCACCCGCACCTACGCTAAGGGCCGCAAGGGCTTCTTCCGCCGCCGCAAGGACGACGGGAAACCGAAGGAGTTCGTCGCCCTCGCCGGGGTGGACCTCGAAGTCCGCCCCGGCGAGTTGTTCGGCCTGCTCGGCCCCAACGGCGCGGGCAAGACAACACTCATTAAGATTCTCACCACGCTGCTCTCGCCGAGTTCCGGCCGGGCGTTCGTGGACGGCCACGATGTCGTGAGCGAGACCGCCGCGCTGCGCCCCAAAATTAATATGGTCTCCGGCGGCGAGTCGAGTGGTTACGGCATATTAACTGTGCGCGAGACACTTTGGCTGTTCTCGCGCATCTACGGCGTGCCGAACGCGCTGATTAAAGACCGCACCGAGCGCATGCTCGAAGTCACCGAACTGGCCGACAAGGGCGACAGCCGGGTGAGCCACCTCTCGACCGGGCAGCGGCAGAAGATGAACTTCTGCCGGGGCTTCCTCACCGACCCGAAGATACTCTTTTTGGACGAGCCGACGCTCGGCCTGGACGTGACGGCCGCGCGGGCGATCCGGGCGTTCGTCAAGACGTGGATGAAGGAACGTCAAGACCGAACGCTGCTCTTGACGACGCACTACATGGCCGAGGCAGACGAACTCTGCGACCGGCTCGCCATCATCGACAAGGGCCGCGTGCTGGCGTGCGACAGCCCGGCGAACCTGAAGCGGCAGGTGCAGGCGCACCCCGTGTTCGAGTTGGAACTCGCCCGCACCAGTCACGGCGCCCGGCTCGCCGAGGTGCTCGCTCGTCAAGGCGGTGTCACGAGCGCGTCGAGTCTCGACGGCGACGACGGGCCGACGTTGCGCCTTTCGCTCGCCGAGGACGCGGTGATCGGGGCGGTAGTGCAGACGCTGGTCGCGGAGGGGTCGAAGATTCGCTCGCTTAAAAAAGTCGAGCCGACCCTGGAAGACGTGTTCATCGCGCTCGTCGGCCACGGCCTCGCCGGCGACGCGAAGGCGGGCGCACTCTAGTGGGCACTACGATCCGCCTGTTCTTTTACGCCATGCTCGCCCGCACGTACCCGCGCGTGGCGTGGATGTTCCGCAACCGCACCTGGCTGCTGCAGGAGACCCTGCTGCCGCTCTTAACCGTGTCCGCGTCGGCGTACATTTACAAGGCGATGGACGCCCCGATCGAGTACGTCGGCTACGTGATCCTCGGCGCGGCGATGACGACGTTCTGGATGAACGTACTGTGGAGCATGGGCGCGCATTTGTATTGGGAGCGCGACAGCGGCAACCTGGAAATCTACATCATGTCGCCCGCGCCAATGATGGGCGTGCTGGCCGGCATGGCGCTGGGGGGGATGATCACGACCTTCGTGCGCGCGATCACCATCCTGCTCGCCGGCGTCTACATTTTCGGCGTGCCGCTGGAGGTGTCGGGCTGGCCGCGGCTGGTCCTGATTTTCGCGCTGACGATGGCAGCCCTCTACGGCCTCGGCATGATGTTCAGCAGCATCTTCCTGCTGTTCGGCCGTGAGGCGTGGCACACGGTGAACTTGCTGCAGGAGCCGATCTACTTACTCACGGGCATGAACTTCCCCGTCAAGGCGCTCGCGGGGATGATCGGCACCGCGCTGCCCGCCGCGGCGATGCTGATCCCGCTGACCGCCGGGATGGACGCGATGCGGCAAGTCCTGTTCCCCAACCGGCCGACGGGGTTCCTGCCGGTCGAGACCGAGATGGAGTTACTGGCGGTGCTGGCGGTGGTCTTTTTAGTGTCGGCCCGCTACACGCTCGCCTCGATGGAGCGCCGGGCCAAGTCCTCGGGGAAGTTGACGGTCAAATGGCAGAAGTGTTCGACGAGGCGGTTGCGCCGAAGCCCCCGCGCGGCGAGCCGTGGCGTACGCTCGCCTGGAGCGCGTGGCTCGGCTGGCAGATCGAGTCCAACTGGGCCGATTTGCGCCTGTTCATTTTGTACCTGGTGGTCAAGCCCGTCTGCGGCGCGCTCATGCTGGTGTGCATGTTCTACGCGGTGCGGTACGGCGCGCAGGAGTCCGGCCTCGGCACCATCCGCACCGAAGTGTTTTTGCCGTATATCTACGTCTCGAGCGCGTGCTACGGCCTCGTGAACACGGTGATGTTCGGCATGAGCTACGTGGTCATTTCCGACCGCGAGTCGTACCGGATGCTGAAGTATATTTTCATCAGCCCCGCGCGGTTCCAAGTGTACTTCGTCGGCCGGGGACTCGCCCGCGGCCTCGAAGGCTTTGTGGGCGGCGCCATCACGATCACCGCCGGGTTGGCGATCCCCGAAATCCGCGAGCAGTTGCGCGACACGCCGATCGATTGGCCGTGGCTCGCCACGTTCCTGGCCGTCGGCTCGGTGCTCTTGTGGTCGGCGGGTATGATCTTGGCGAGCGCGATGTTGAATATGTCGCGCAGCGGCATGTTTCTCTCCGAGGGCGTGGCGGGCGTATTTTACTTCCTGTCGGGCGTGGTGTTCCCGGTTTCGATCCTGCCGGGCTGGCTCCAGCCGCTGAGCCTGAGCCTGCCCACGACGTACTGGCTCGAAGGGATGCGCCGGGCGCTGACCGGCCCGCCCCGGTCGGGGTCGCCGTTCGCCCAGTCACCGCTCGCCGCCTGGGGCAACGGCGAACTCGCGCTGATGCTCGTCGCCACCACGGCGGTACTCGTCGTGATTTCGCAGTGGTTCTACCGCTACTCGGTCAGGCGCGCGTGGCGCTCGGGGCGGCTGGAGCAGACTACCGGGGTGTAGACCGGCGACCCATGACTTTGAGCGTCTCAGCCCGCCGCGTCTACCTCGCCGCCGACGAACCACCCGGCCCGGCGCGGCTGCGCATCGACGGGGCGCGTATCGTCGCCGTC
>CAXTPM010000220.1:7200-7915 GCA_964245865.1 uncultured Fimbriiglobus sp.
CGCGTGGCGCGCGGGGCGGTTGGAGCAGACTACCGGGGTGTGAGGCGGGCGTGAGTTTCACCGTTGCCGCCCGCCGCGTGTACCTGGCTGCCGGCGAGCCGCCCGGCCCGGCACGGCTGCGCCTCGACGGCACGCGCATCGCCGCCGTCGAGCGCGGCCCGGACTTGCCGGCCGACTTCGACCTCGGCGACGCGCTGATTCTCCCTGGGCTGGTGAACGCGCACACGCACCTCGACCTCACCGCCGCGCGGGGGCTGGTCCCGCCGGACCCCGCCGCGCCGTTCCCCGACTGGCTGCGTCGTGTGATTGCGTTCCGGCGGACGCAGGGCGAGAACGACACCCGCCGGGCGATCCGCGCGGGGGCGGCGGAGTCGCTCTCGTTCGGCGTCACGACAGTCGGCGACATCAGCTACGGTGGAGTTAGCTGGGGTGCACTGGAGGGCGCCGGGCCGCCGAGGGCGGTGGTGTACTACGAACTGTTGGGCCTGCGCCGCGCGGCGCTCGGACCCGCGCGGGCCGGGGCGGCGGCATGGCTGGCGGCGCACCCGGCGCGCGGGCCGCTCTCGCCGGGCCTGAGTCCGCACGCGCCGTACAGCGTCGGGCTCGATTTGTTCACCGCGGCGGGGGCGCTGGCGCGTTCGGCCAACGTGCCGCTGCAAGTCCACTTGGCCGAGTCGCGGGCGGAACTCGAACTGCTCGCCGGGCGCGGGCTGGT
>CAXTPM010000221.1:0-7911 GCA_964245865.1 uncultured Fimbriiglobus sp.
GGGGTACGTCCCCTCCTGCTCGATCGGGTTCTGCGTGGCCAGCACGAAGAACGGGCTGGTCAGCTTGTGCCGCACGCGACCGACGGTGACTTGACGCTCCTGCATCGCCTCCAAGAGCGCCGCCTGGGTCTTGGGCGGCGTGCGGTTGATTTCGTCCGCGAGCACGATGTTGGCGAACAAGGGTCCGGCGAGGAACTTGAACTCGCGCTGCCCCGTCGAGCGGTTCTCCTCGATCACCTCGGTGCCGGTGATGTCCGCCGGCATCAGGTCGGGCGTGAACTGGATGCGGCTGAAGTCGAGTGACAGGCACTTGGCGAGCGTCGAGATCATCAGCGTCTTCGCCAGCCCCGGCACCCCTTCGAGGATGACGTGCCCCCGGCTAAACAGCGCGATGAGCAGTTGCTCGACCACCTGGTCCTGCCCGACGATCACGTGCGCCAACTGCTCGCGGATGCCGTCGTAGGCGGCGCGCAGTCGGTTCACGGCGCCGATGTCGCCCTCGGTCAATTCACTGGTCATCGCAACTCCGGCTAGCGGTGGTAGATCGGCAGCAGACCCTTGTCGAGCTGCAGGATGGTGAGGTTCACGCACGTCGAGAACACCGGGCCGATGTAGCCGCTGCCCCAACTCCCCTCGGCGCCCTGCTGGGCCACCAGGTACTCGCTCATCGCGTCGTAGTATGCACTCCAGGTGACGCGGCTACTCGCCGGGGCGTTGGGGAACAGTTCGGCGTAGCGGTCGTCGCCGAGGGTGTAAATGGCCTGGGCGTAGTAGTAGCTCTGGTACTCGTCGTGCGCCAGTCGGTTCTTGGCGATCGGGATGTTCTCCTGGCAGTACTTCATCCACTTCTTGGCGTAGTCGTCGTTGTACTGGCCGCTACTGAACGCGCACGCGATGGCCGCGGCGGTGAGCGGCGTGCGCTCCTGGCCCGCGCTCGCGCCGCCACTCGAAAGTGAGTAGATGATGCCGCCGCGGGGCGTGGTGCAGTCGCGCAGGTACTTGGTGGCGTTGGCGATGATCTCGGCCTTGACCACGATCCCCGCGTTCTTGGCGGCGCGGATCGCCTGCAACTGGGTGATGGTGGTCGAACCCTCGTCGAAGTTGCCGCCCTCCTTGGCACTCAGGTAGCCCCACCCGCCACGGTTGGTCTGGGCGTTGCCGCAGAACTCGACGGCGCGGGTGAGGATGCCTTCGAGCTTTTTACGCTGCTCCATGTCTTCTTCTTCGCCGTACACGCTCGCCAGGAACAACAGGCCGAAGCCGTGCCCGTAGGTGTAGCGCTCGCGCTCGGAGGGGTCGGCGGGGTTGCCGATGAGGCCGTTGGGCTGCGCCCGCGCGGTCAGCCACTTCACCGCCCGCACCAGGTTGTCGGAGTATTTACCCGCGCGCAAGGTGCTCCCCTCCATGAGCATGCACATGCCCGCGAGGCCGGTCATGGTGGTGGGGTACTGCCCGCCCTGCGCCTCCCAGTGGCCGTCGGGGGCTTGGGTGCGGCGCAGCCACTCCAGCCCGCGCTCGATGCACTTCTCGACCTCGGGCCGCGGCTTGGCGGGCGCGGCCGAACTCGGGGTGGCCGGCCACGCGGCGAGTGCGGCGAGACTCCCCAACACCAGGGCGACCAGGGCGAGCGGGGCGGTGCGGCAGGTCGGCATGGCGCGACTCCGGCGGGGGGGGGGCGGTCTTCATCTGTTCTACGCACTGGGTGTGCAAACCGGACGCCGGGGCCGGGGTTTAGCCCCCGCCCCCAGACGCCTCGGGGTCGTCGGGGCCGATTTTCAGCTTCAGGTCAGCCCGCTGGAACTCGGCGGTCTGGGCGCGCGGGTCGATCACCAAGTGCGTGAAATCCCCGGCCGGGTTGCCCGTGCCGTTGAGCTTCAGCAGGCCGGTGCGCTTGTCGAGGGCGACCACGCGGAAGGTCGAGTTCCCCGCCGCGTTGACCGCCTGCGTCGCCGCGGCCACCAGCACGGGCAGCTCGTCCTGCCGCTCCAGAATCAGGCGTTGGTTGACCAGACTGTCGGCGTTGTACCACAGCCGCTTGCCAGTAGTGCGGTCGAAGGCGAACACCGGCCCGCTGGTGGCCACGGCGCGCAAGCCCCCCGCTTGGGCGGCGTTGAAGCGGTTGAAGTTCTGGTCCGGGCGGCGCGTCTGGACCAGGTAGACCCGCTCCGAGTCGGCGAAGCAGACCGCCGGGTTCTGCTCGGGCGAGAAGCCGTCGGCCCCGCCTTCGCCGCCGCGCCAGAACTGCGACTTGAGTTCCTCGGCCGCGCCCGCCGCCGCGAACACCACCTTCCCAGTGGCCTGCTCGACTAGCTCGAAGCTGCCCGCGCGGGCGTCGAGGAAGCCCACCGTGCCGGGTTCGAGCGAGCGGACGACCTCGGTGCCGGCCCCGAGGGCGCGCTTCCAGACGACTTCTCGGGTGAGAGGGTCGAACAGCTCGACGCGCTTCGGCTCGGACCTGGCGAGCAGCAGCAGCCGGCGCCCGACCGAGCCGAGGCGCTCCTTGCCGGCGAGCTTGGCGGCGAAGTCCATGGCCTTCTCGACCGACCCGCCGTCGGCGGCGCGCAGCGTCAGCGTGTTGGTGGCGCCGGGGCCGGGCGCGCCGCCGGGGGCTGGTGCGGGGGTGGACGCGCCGACCACGAAAACGTACTCGTCGTCGCCGAAGAGCCGCGCCGCCTGGCTGACCCCGGCGCGGGACCAGAGTTCGACGCCCGTCAGCGGATCGACGCACTTCAGCCCGTCGCGCGTCATCAGGCAGACGTACCCCGAGCGCACCACCGCCGCGCGGCCGACGACCGTGCTCCGCCCGTCCTCGGACTGCACCGCGGCCATGCCGGCCGCGTCGATGTCGGTGCTGAGCAGCAGGTTGGGCGGGCGGCTGCCGTAGAGGTCCAGCCGCCACGCCTCGCGCCGCTCGGCGAGGTCGAAGCAGTACGCGGTGTGCCCCTCGGTGAGCAACACGTACTGCCCGTGCGCGACGGCCGCGGGGCCGGCGGACGGCCCGGCGTTGCCGCCGTTGAAGCCGAAGTTGCGCGCGTTGGGGTCGAACGCCGCCCCGCCGCGCGGCACGTTACTGGCCAGCCGGTGAGGCGGCTCGCCGGGGCAATCGAGCGTGATCGTCAGCGAGCCGTTGGCGCCCGTTGCCTCGGCGCTCAGGCGGCAGCGGCGGTAGAGGGGGTGCAGCTCGCCCTCGGGGACGATCTGCACCGGCGGCTGCGACTGCGGCGGGGTCGGCTCGGCGGCGAGTTCGACCCGCGCCCGCGCCGAAACGTTGGGCCGCGCGGGTTCGAGGTGCGGCAGCAGGCGCCGGTCGCTCAGGAGGTCGGCGTAAAGCGCGGCGGTCGTCTTGCCGGGGCGGACCTCGGCGTCGGGCGCGCGGTCCCGCGCTAGCCGCGCCAGGCCGACCGCCTCCTCGGCCCGGCCGCGGGCGAGCATCGACGCGGAAAGCAGGTCGAGTGCCCGGCCAGCCGCAGGGCCGTCGGGCGACTCGCCGAGCCGCAGCAGGATCGCCGTCGCTTCGCGCTGCGCCTTGGGCGAGTCGGCGGCGAGGAGCCGCCGCGCGAGTTCAAACCGCGCCTCCGCGCCGGCCGGCAGAACCGCGGCGTAGAGTTCGGCGAAGTCCGAGAGCGGCCCGGCCTCGGGGGCGCCCCGCGCGGCGGCGTACTCCGCCGAGACGAGTTCGAGAATCCGCGCGCGGTCGGCCGGCTTGGCGTTCTTGAGCAGCAGCTCGACCCGCCCGCGCGCCCAGAGTCGGGGCCGCACGCGCACCCCCGGCAGCCCGTCGGCGGGCGCGGGCGCCCGGTCTGCCGAGGCGGCGGCGAAGCGGCGGTACGACTCGAACGCCTCGACCGCGCGCCCCTGCCCCTCGCGCCCCAGCGCCACCAGCGCGTGGTAGAGGCTCTGCCGCCGGGCAAGCTCGCGCTCCTGCCGCTCGGCCTCCGGGCCGTCCCCTGGGGGGGCGTCGGCGGGGAGTTGCGCGAGCTGCTCGTACTCCGGCAGGTACTTCTCCGCGCCGGCGAAGTCCGCGCGCAGCAGGTCCGAGAGCGCCTGGTAGAGTTTGCCGCGCGCCCGCCGGGCCACGGCCGCGTCGGGGCCGGCGGCGAGCGCGGCGCGCAGGTCATCGACGGCCTTCTGATTCTCCCCCTCGTCGTAGGCGATTTCCCCACGCGTGGCCAGCCCCACGGGGTCGGCGGGGTTCTTGGCCAGGCGGGCTTCCATCTCGCGCAGTTTGGGTTCCAGTAGCGCGAACCCCGCGACCTCGCGCGGCGAGACCGACACCAGCGCCCCCTCGTGGAACATCAGGTTCCCGAGCACCAGGCGCGCGTCCTCGTCGGGGCCGAGCGGCCGGCGGTACGGCGTCTTGGCTTTGATCGCGCCAGTGGCCATCTCGACCGCCCAGACTTGCGGCTTGTTAGGGGCGTCGGGCGACCCCGAAACCGGCAGGTAGTAGCGCCCGTCCGCCCCGGCCGCGCCGTGCCCGGAGGGGGCGCCGGTCGCCACCCCCGCCCACGCCTGCTTCGCCCCCCGCGCGCCGTCCCCGGCCAGGGCGTAGGCGCGCAGCGACGACTTCCCAACGACGAGCACGTGCTCGGGCGTGGCGGCGGCGACGTAGAGGTCGTCGGCCTTTCGCGCGGCGCGCCACAGCAGTTCGCCGGTACGCAGGCTCAGGCACTGCAACTGGTCGCTGTCGTGGGCGGCGAACACGACGCGCTCGCCCTGGATCATCGGGGCCGCGGCGCGCCAGCGCTCGGTGGGGACCGGTGCGGGGGGGTTGCCGTTGAAGTTCGGCCGGCGCGGGAATCCGCCCGCCCCCAGGCCGTTCTCGGCGCCCGGCTCGGGGGCGGGGGCGCCGTAGTAGCGCGCCCACAGGAGACCCCGCGCGTCGAGGTCCACCGCCACCAGCACGCCGCAGTTGGTCGGGCAGAGCATCACGCCGTTGGAATAGGTCAGGTACGCCGCCTGCGTCCGCCGGCCGGGGTCGGCGCGCAGCGGCACCGCCGCCTCGCCGATCAGTTGGCTCCAGACCAAAGTCGGCACGCTGCGGTTCCGCTCGGCCGGGTGCGGCGCGGGGCGGGCGGGGTCGAGGCAGACCAGCCTCACCGCGCCGGCGCGCTCCACCAGCGCGTAGAGCAGCCCCTCGACGGCGACCGGCGGGCCGAGGACGAAGGCGCCCTCGAACGCGGCGACGGCGTCGCCCGGTTCGGCGTCCGGGCGCGCGGCGGGGTCGGCGCCGGGCCGGGGTGCCGCCCCCCCGAGGGTCCACTCCAACTTGCCGTCGGCGAGGTTGATCGAGAGCAGCGTGCCGTGCCCGATGCGGTCCTCCACGCTGCCCGGCGCGCCGCCCGGCGCGGCCGGCTGCCCCTGGTTTTGCGCCGTCTGCTGCCCCGGCGGCGGCACGGCGAGGTCATCGACCACGTACACCGAGCGGCCGTCGTGACTCATCGACCCGGCGCTGCTGTTCTCGAACACCAGGCCGGGCGCGCGCGCCTGCCAGAACTGCGCCCACCACGCGATCGGGCCGGTCGGGTTGGTGCCCTGCTTGGGCAGCCCGAAGAGTGTCTGCGCCCCGCCGGGGGTCGGGTAGAACCAGACCAGCTCGCCGGCGCGCGTCGGCCGGTTCCCAGGGCCGGGGCCGTCGCGCGCGGCGACCGCGTACACCCCGTCGTAGGAGCGGTAGAGCACCGTTCCGGGGGCGCTGAGGGGGAAGAACCCCGGCAGCAGCGCATCGCCCGCCCCCCCGGCCGGCCCGTCGCGCTTGGCCAGCGCGGCTCGCAGCGCCTGCCGCACGACTTCGGCGCCCTCCTTGGCCCTGGCGTCGTCGCCGGAGGGGTCCGGCCCGGCCGGGTCGTGGTAGAGCATCGGCACGCGGAACTCGGCGTCCAAAAACGGCGTCCCGGCCGCGCCCACCGCGGCGTGCGCCGGGTCGCCGTAGCGCATGCTCACCTGGGCGGCGTAACCCTCGCGGCGGCGCCCGGCCTCGCGCGCGATCTCGGCGCGCAGCTCGTCGGGCGAATAGGTCCGCCGGCCGAGCGCCAGCCCCTCGGCCGGGGCGAGCGCGAGCGCCCGGCCGAGCAGTTCCTCGGACTTGGCGTTGAGCGAGGGGTCTTCGGCCCGCCGGAACGCCACCGCCGCGCGGTAGAGCGTCCGCGCGCCCAGTTCCTCGGCCGCGTCGGGCCGGCTCAAGAGGCGCGAGTACGAGTACGCCGCCTCGTCGGCCCGGCCGGTTTCGAGGTCGAGGTTCGCCAGCAAGAGCGTCGCCTGCATGCCGGCCTTGGTGTGGAAGTAGCGCTGCGAGAGTGCGGAGAGTTGCGCCCGGTCGTACCCCGCGTCGAGGGCTTGCTTCAGGAGTTTCGACGCCGCCCCGCCGTACTCCTGCTCGTAGAACTGCCGCCCGGCCGGGGGCAACTCGCCGAGGATTTGGTTGACCTTGGCCCGCACGCTGACCACCGAACCCGTCTCGTCGCCCTTGGCGTCGCGCAGCCGGTAGAACGAGTCGCTCTTGGCATCCAGCAGTCGCTGCGCGGTGCCGGTGACCACGTCCCACGGGACGCTGGTCCGCCCGAGGTAGTCTAAAATCGCCCGCAGTTGGTCGCGCGCGTCGCGCTGCTCGGGGATGGTGAAGCGCGCGCTCGGCGGCTGGGCGGCGGGGGCGTCGGCTGGCTGGAGCACGGGAAGCGGCGCCTGCGCGCTGGTCGGCGCGGCCAGGCAGAGCGCGGCGAGTGCCATGACGGCGGACGCCCTGGCGGCGGGGCGGGGGCGGGGCGTGCGGCGCATGGGCGATCCCTCGTCGGCGGCAGTCCGCGTGTGGTTATGATTGTGGCGAAACTCGGCCAGCGCCGCAAGCGAAAACTTGCCCCGCTTGCCCAGCCGCTACCCGCCTCCTCGGCGATCCGTCCCGACCGGCACGACCGATACGGCCACCAGGCTCAGACGAGCCGGGCGGCGGATCGTTTACCGGCGCGGGCCTCTTGCCGGATAGGCGCGCCGCCGAGTCGTGAGCGGAACCGAGTGCTCCGACGGGCGGATGGTCCGACAGTGCGGGGCGAACAGGGCCGGTTGTGCCCGGCGGGGTCGAACTACGAAATCAGCGCGAAACTGTCCGGTCGGGGGGTCATCGCCCGCTTGCCAGGTGAGGCGCGTCGCCGGGCGAAGTCCCGCCGGGCGGTGTGCGCCCCTTCCCCCAGAGTTGGGCCGCCGATGACGAACGCCAGACTGGGCCGGCGCGCGGCCGCGCGGCACTGGGAGTGCCCCGAGCGGGCGCGGCTTTTGGAGGGCGTGGCCCCGGTTACGCGGGCGCGGCTGGCGCGGCTGCGGCTCCCGGCAGCGGACGCGGACGACCTGGTGCAGGAGGTCGCCGCCGTCGTGGCCCGCCGCCTGCCGGAGTTCGAGGGCGCCGGCCGGCCGGGGGCGTTCGCGGCGTGGGTGCGCGAGATTGCCGCCCGCACAGCGCTGAGGCACCGGCGCGACGCGGCCCGCCGCCCCGCCCCCGCCGGGGACGCCCTGGACGCCCTCCCCGACCCCGCCCCGGCGCCCGACGAACAGGCCGAGCGGGCCGACGACCGCCGCGCCCTCGCCCGACTGCTCGCCCGCGCGGCCCCGGAGTTCGGCCCGGCGGCGTGGGCGGCATTCCGCGCCACCACCCTAGCCGGGCGCCCGGCCCGTGAGGTGTTGCGCGACCTGGGGCTGACTCCCAACGCGGTGCGCCTGGCCCGGTCGCGTGTGCTAGCGCGCCTGCGGGCAATGGCGGCGGGCGCCAAATGATCTGCGGGCATTGTGAATATTCGTGTTTCCGCGACACGCTCGGCCTCGTACGGGCATTACTCTCGTGGCCGCACCTACGTAGCGGCCGCGGCCGGGCTTCAGCCCGATCGCCGCGGTGACGAAGGTGAAGATCCATCGCACGAGCAGGTGGAT
>CAXTPM010000222.1:0-4561 GCA_964245865.1 uncultured Fimbriiglobus sp.
GTCCCGAGAAGTGGGTGGCGCGATTCCGCGACGAGGTCGCCCCGCAGGTCTTGGTGGGCGTCTACCGGGCGTCTTTGCTCGCGCCGCCGCAGGTGTTCTACTGCCACCGCGAGCACCACGAGGTGGCGGCGCGCGTGGCCATCGCCGACTCGGTGCTCTTGCCGGCACGCGGCTTCCCGATGCTGATCGACCTCACCGACCGGGCGTGCAAGTCGGTGTACGGCGGCGGGAGCCTGCGCGAGATGGCGTCGGTCGCCTACGCCAAGGCCGGCGCGGGGCTGCGGTACGGCAGCGAGCGGCAGAACCGGCCGGAGTGATCGGGCCGAACGCAGTTCCATGCTCGGGAATGGCCTGGAAAGGGCACAGCCGGGGCCAAGCAAGAAGTCGGTCACTTGGTCGCTGGTTCGGGCGACCCGGAACTAGCTTCGCGCGCTCCGGGTGTTCCGACGCCCGGCCGAATTGAAGCCATGCGCGGGATTGGTGTGCTGACGGTTCGCCGGAAGCATTTCCGCGGCCCAATTGCCGCGGCTGATTTCCACGCCCCTCGCCGTCGAGCGTAACCCCCCCGGTCATTCGGGGGGGGCACCACTTCGCGCCCACCTCATTGCCCATGATAGTAACACAAACTTCCAATCAACACCCGGCAGGAGTCGCCGCATGAGCATTGATCACACACTAAAAGCCGTCTACGCCCGGATCGTTCGCGATCACGGGGCGAGCGTCGATGACATCCTCGTCGATCCCGCACTCCGCGAGCAATTCTTGTCGAACTCCCGCGAGTTCCTCGGAACGGACGTGGGCGAGGAGACGCTGCTACGCCGCTTGCAGAACCTGCGGAAGCAGTCGAAATTGCCGCGCTCGGGCGACATCCTGGCCAAGCTGCTCGTGCCGCTGGTCCGGGAGTCGGACGGCGCTGCCGTCTAGCCAATCACGGCCCACCGGCCACTTCAACCGCGACCCAACCCGACACTAGGAGTCCGACCGTGGAAGCTGTCCTGAAAGACGTGTACAGCCGGATGCTTGTCTACCGCCAGTCGAGCGTGGACGACATCCTCATCGACCCCGCGCTGCGAACCGAGTTCCTGGGCGAGTGCCGCTCGCGGCTCGGCTCGGACGCGCCCGAGGAGAAGTTGCTGCGCCGGCTGAGCAATCTCCGCAAGCAGAGCAAACTGCCCCGAGCCGGCGAGGCCGGCCCCGGCACCCGTGCGGGGGAGAACTAGCCATGCCTGCTCCTAACTCCAACGGCGTCGCCGCCAAGCTCGCCGCTGAAATCGCGTCCGCCGGCGGGCCAGTCGCCGCCGACCCGCGCGACGCCGATGTCGTCGGCCGCACACTCTTCGACCTCCCCGGCAGCACCGACCTCGCAGTCACGGTGCTCCTGCCCACCGCGCACCTGCACCGCGCGCCGTCGCAATCACTCGTGAGGATCGAGAGCCGGCCGGACGGGCGCAACTACTTGGGCGTCGTGACCGCCGGGCCGTTCGCCGAACCCGACGGGCTGCGCGGCGACTCGCCGATGCTCCAGGCGGTCGCCACGCACGGCGGGGACTACTTGCCGCCGTTCCACGGGCGCGTGCAGGTGACACTGCTGGGCGAGGAGTTGCCGGGCGGGGCGCTCACGCCGCCGCGCCTGCGGCCGCACCCCAACAGCCCCGTGTTCGTGCTCGGCGACGCCGAGTCCGCCGACGTGCTGAAGTGCGCCGGCGACATCCGCCTGGGGCTGGCGGTCGGGCACGAGTCGGTCGCGGTGGGGGTGCCGTCGGATGTTAAGAGCGTGCTGCCGCGGCACACGGCGGTGCTGGGGACCACCGGCGGCGGCAAGTCGAACACGGTCGCGGGTCTGGTCAAGCGCGCCACCGACGCCGGCATGGCGGTGGTGCTCCTGGACGTGGAGGGCGAGTACACCCGCCTGCACGAGCCGAACGGCGACGCCGGGATGGTAGCGGCACTTCGCGGGCGCGGCCTGCCGGCCGAGGGGGTCGATCCGGCACGCATGGCGGTCTATCACCTCACCGGCCGAGACGCGACCAACCCCGAGCACCCCAACTTGAAGTCGTTCGGCCTGCAGTTCGCGCGGCTCTCGCCCTACGCGGTGATGGAGATCATGGGACTCAGCGAGGCGCAGCAGGAGCGGTTCTTGAAGGCTTATGACATCGCCAAGGAGGTGATGCGCGACCTCGACATCTTCCCTATGAAGGGCAACGCCGAGCAGGAGCGGCTGGCGCTGGAGACCGACGAGTTCGAGCGCGGCTACCCGCGCATGACGCTCCCGATTCTGATGGACGTGGTCGGCGCGTGCCTGGCGCGGGCCGACTCGGGGGGCGCCAAGAAGGGCAAAAAAGGCGAGGACGACGACGAGCCGGAGTTCGCCGTCGAGCCGTTCTCGCCGGCGCTCAAGAGTAGCCGGGGGGTGGCGGCGCTGCGGACGCGCGTGCACGCGGCCAACCCGCCGAAGAACGCGATCTCGTGGCGCGGCCTGCTCGGCCGGCTGGCGCGGCTGAACCGGCTCAGGGTGTTCTTCGACGGCCCCGACGGCCCGCAGCCGGTGCGCTACGCCGAACTGCTGCGCCCCGGCAAACTGAGCGTGATCGACCTCTCGGACACCGGATACTCCGAACTCAACAACCTCGTCATCGCCGACCTGCTGCACGGCGTCCAGGAGGCGCAGGATGCGGCCTACGAGAAGTTCGAGAAAGCGGGCGGCGAGGGGCCAAAGCCCTCGCGCGTGCTGATCGTCATCGAGGAGGCGCACGAGTTTCTTTCGGAGGAGCGCATCGCCAAGACGCCGATCCTCTTCGAGCAAGTCGCCAGGGTGGCCAAGCGCGGCCGCAAGCGCTGGCTGGGGCTGTGCTTCGTGACGCAACTCCCCGCGCACCTGCCCAAGCAGGTGCTCGGCCTGTGCAACGGGTTCGTGCTGCACAAGCTGACCGACCCGCACGTGGGGGGGGTGCTCAAGCGCACCGTCGGCGGCGTGGACGACGGCCTGTGGGACCGGCTGCCGAACCTGGCGCCGGGGCAGGCACTGGTGGCGTTCCCGCACCTGACGCGCCCGCTGATGGTGAGCATCGACCCCGCGCCGGGGCAGTTGCGGATGACGGAGTGAGGCGGAGCGCTCGGCCGCGGCTTGACGCAACGAGTCAGACCACCCCCTCTCCGGAGTGGTGAGGGGGCCGGTGGTGAGGTGGCCTCCGCCGGTAGGTCGCGCGCCGAGCCGTCGGCGAAGTGCAGCCGCACGGCCCCGCCCGCGCGCTACGACTCCGCCACGATCCGCGGGCCGACCCAGTGTGTCGCGTCGATGCTCGCCGCGGCCCCCAGTACGCGTGTCGCGCGAACCCGGCCGAGCGGCACCGAAAAACGCGGCCCGGTTCGCGTCGAACTCCGCCCGCCGGGCCGGAACTCACTTTGAACAAACGCCCACACCCCCAACTTCCCCCGGATGAACGCCCGTGAGTACCGTCGCCCAGGAGTTGATCCCCGTCCGCGCCCTGAACCAGGCGACGTACTGCCCGCGCCTGTACTACTTGCAGTACGTCGATTGCGTGATGCCGACCAACGAGCACGTCGAGGGCGGGCTGTTCGACCACCGCCGCGTGGACGACCCCGAACTCAAGTCGCGCACCCGAGCCGAGGCCGGGGCGGAGCGCACGCGGGGCGTGGCGCTGTCGTCGGACGCGCTCGGCATTAGCGGCGTGCTTGACCTCTTGGAGGAGAAGCGCGGCGAGTCGTACCCCGTCGAGACCAAGCACGGCTCGGGGCCGACCGGCGAGGACGGCAAGCCCGGCGTCTGGGACAACGACGCGGTGCAACTGTGCGCCCAAGCCCTGCTGCTGGAGGAGCACCAGGGGGCGCCGGTGGCGCGCGGCTACCAGTTCTACGCCGGCACTCGGGAGCGGGTGGCGGTCGAGTTCACGCCGGAACTGCGGGCGAAAACCCTCGGCGCGGTCCAGCTTTGCCGGGAACTTTCCGCGAGCGACTGTCCCCCGCCGCCGCTGCCCTCGGAGTTGCGCCACCGCTGCTTCGGCTGCTCGCTCGCGCCGGTGTGTCTGCCCGAAGAAACCCTCTACCAAATCGAAGCCCCGGTCGCCGAGCCGGACGTGGCCACGCTCCCCGGCGCCCCGGCGAAGCTCGCGCGGGTGGTGCCGGCGCGCGACGACGGGGCGGTGCTGTACGTCAACGAACCCGGTAGCCACGTCGGGAAGCGCAGCGAACACCTCGTCGTCAAAAAGGACGGCAAGGAGACGGCCAAAGTGCCCATGCACGCGCTGCGGCAGGTCGTCGTGGTCGGCAACGTGCAGGTGAGCACGCAGGCGCTGCAGACCCTGATCGAGAACGAAATCCCGGTGTGCTACCTCACCGGCCACGGCAAGTTCGTCGGGGCGTTCCAGGCCGCGCCGAAAAAGAACGTCGCGCTGCGCGAGGCGCAGTTCCGCCAGTTCGCCGACCCCGCCGAGTGCCTGCGGCTCGCTCGGGAAGTGGTCCGCGCGAAGGTCGTCAACCAGCGCACGCTCTTGATGCGCAGCCTGCGCACCGGCGGGGAGCGCGGCAGCGACGAGTCGGCGGC
>CAXTPM010000222.1:4580-5644 GCA_964245865.1 uncultured Fimbriiglobus sp.
GGAAGGAATGGCGCGGCTGCTGCGCAAGCTCGACGACGCCGCGTCGCTCGGGGAGTTGTTCGGCCTCGAAGGGATGGGGGCGGCGCTCTACTTCGGCGAGTTCGGCCGGTTCCTCAAAGTCCGGCCGCCGGGGGAGGGATTCGACTTCTCGGCGCGGAACCGCCGCCCGCCGCGCGACCCGGTGAACGCGCTCTTGAGTTTCGCCTACGCCGTGCTGGCCAAGGACTGCTTCGCGGCGGCGTGCGCGGTCGGGTTCGACCCGTACAAGGGCTTCTTCCACGCCGACCGCCACGGCAAACCCTCACTCGCCCTCGACCTCATGGAAGAGTTCCGCCCCGTGATCGCCGACAGCGTGGTGCTCACGCTGGTGAACAACGAGAGCCTTACGCCGGGCGACTTCCTGGTGTGGCGCGGCGCGTGCCAGCTCACCGAGTCCGGCCGGCGGGCGTTCTTCCGCGCCTACGAGACTCGCCGCGCCACCGAGGTCACGCACCCGGTGTACGGCTACCGCATGACCTACGGGCGGATGCTGGAAGTCCAGGCGCGCATGCTCGCCTCGGCGGTGCGGGGCGAGTTGCCCAACTACTCCGGCTTCGTGGTGCGCTGATGGTGAGTTACCTGGTGTGCTACGACATCGCCGACGCGAAGCGGTTGCGCCGGGTGGCGCACATCTGCGAGGACTTCGGGCGGCGCAAGCAGTTCTCGGTGTTCCTGGTGCGGGTTGCCGCCACCGACGTGGTTCGGATGAAGACGAGGCTGTACGATGCCATCGACCTAACCCGAGACCAGGTGCTGTTCGTGCCGCTGTGCGCCGGCTGCTCGCGCGCCATCGAAACCATCGGCCGGGCGACCGACCCGGCGGAGTGCCACGACTCGGTGGTCGTCGTTTAACCGGGAGGCTCGATGGAATCGGCGAGTTTCGACCAACAGTTTGCGGCGCTCACGGGGCACCCGCCGTTCCCGTGGCAGCGGCGGCTCTACACGTGCTTCCTCGCGGACGACATCCCCGCGTCGTGCAACCTCCCCACCGGGTTGGGTAAGACGAGCGTCATCGCGGTGTGGCT
>CAXTPM010000222.1:5654-6553 GCA_964245865.1 uncultured Fimbriiglobus sp.
TCACGCTTAACGAGGCGTTCTTTGCGCTGCTCATCATCGCGGTGTGGCTGCTGGCCCGAGCGGTGAGGCCCGAGTTGCCGCGGCGGCTGGTGTACGTGGTGAACCGGCGCACGGTGGTCGATCAGACCACCGACGAGGTGGAGAAGTACCGCGAGAACCTCGAAAAAGGGGGGCTGCCGAAAGACAGCCTCGCGCTCAGCACGCTGCGCGGGCAGTTCGCCGACAACGCCGAGTGGAGCCGAGACCCCTCGCGCCAGGCGGTGATCTGCGGCACCGTCGATATGATCGGCAGCCGCCTGCTGTTCAGCGGCTACGGCATCGGCATGGGCAAGAAGCCGCTGCACGCGGGGTTCCTCGGTCAAGACGCGCTGTTGGTCCACGACGAGGCGCACCTCGAGCCGGCGTTCCAAGAACTGTTGGGGCATATCGAGCGAGAGCAGAAGCGCTGCGGCGACTTCCGGCCGCTGCGGGTGATAGAGCTGACGGCGACCTCGCGCGGCGGCGATGCGACATTTCCAAACGAGGCGGAACGGGCCGAGAACGAGGCGCACGCGGAGGTGAAAAAGCGCGTGGGTGCGGCGAAGCGAGTTGTCCTGCACCCCGAGGGGAAGAAACTGGCCGACCAACTCGCGGACTTGGCGCTAGCTCACCCCGACAAGAACTGCGCCGTGCTGGTGTTCGCCCGCAAGGTCGAGGACGTGCTGGAGGTTGCCAAGGTGTTCCGCAACTTGGTGGTTGCGGCTGAATTGAAGCGCCCCCGCTCACGTCCGACACTGGCACCCGGACGGACCACTGGGTGTTCCGCAACTTGGTGGTTGCGGCTGAATTGAAGCAAGGGGCTGGAAGGTACGGCCTCGGGCGCCACGCTGGCGTGTTCCGCAACTTGGTGGTTGCGGCTG
>CAXTPM010000222.1:6563-7906 GCA_964245865.1 uncultured Fimbriiglobus sp.
AAGAAGTGCAAGAAGCGGCTCGGCAAGCGCGACCCGCGCGAGCGGGCGGCGTTCCTGGACCAGTTCGCCGGCCTCTACGACCGGGTCCGGCGGCGGGAGGTCGTACTGGTCTACGTGGACGAGTCGCACTTCCACCGGGACATGGACTCGGGCTACACCTGGGGCCGGGTCGGCGAGCGGGTCTGGCGGGTGGGCGGCTGCCCGCCCCTGTCCGACCGCGTCAACTGGTTCGGGGCGTACAACTTCAGCGACAGCGCGTGCCTGATCCGGGCGGGGGGGGGCGTGCGACAAGGGATCGGCGGCGCGGTTCCTGCGCCGCGTCGGCGATTGGGCGCGAGCCGGGGGGCGCGAGGTAGTGGTCTGGGACGGCGCGCCGTGTCACTGGGCGAAGGTCGTGCGGCAGGTCGCCGGCGAGTTGGGAATCACGCTCGTGCCGCTGCCCGGCTACAGCCCGGACCTGAATCCGATCAAGGGGCCGTGGAAGGGGATGCGCGAGGAGGTGACGCAGCACCACTGCCACGCCACCGTCCGCGACCTGTTCGACGCCTGCAAGTGCTTCATCGACGCGATCAACGAGAGCCTCTCGGGACCGCCCAACGCCTCCGGCCCCGGTTCGACCTCGACCCCGAAGTCGAAATACTCGGGTTCTCAGCCTGAACTGGGTTTAGCTATTCGCACCGCCGACTCCCGCGCCGAATTTGAGTCGGGGCACCGCAGCGACATCAATTCGTAGTGCACTCTGACCGCCGCTGGTCGAGCCACGGACGGTTCAATGAACTCACCAGCCGCAGCAACAGCCCGTGCTGAAAACCGCGAGCCGGGTTGGTTGCCGGCGCCGCCGAACTGGCCACGAGTCAGCCGCCACTCGCTCGCCGGCGCTCGCCACGGAGGCGCCCCTCACACCACCCGGTTCCGCGCCGGCCGGTCGGCCTCGCGCGCCAGGCGCGCGGCCATCGCCACCTTCAAGACATGCACGCCGCCGCGGAACACGGTGAAGCCGAAGAACCCGAGCACCACCGCTTGCAGGGTTTGTTTGCTGAGCAGGAACACCACGTAGCACAACACGAACGCGGCCAGCCCCGCGCCCACGAGCATCCAGCCGGCGACTTCCCGTAGCGCCACCATCGCAAGCTCCAGTCCGTTAGTTGCCCCGGCCGCGGAAGAACCACCACGTCACCGCCGCCGTCGCGCTCCACACCCCGAGGGCCAAGAGCGCCCGCCCCAGCCACCACGGCCCGGCGGGGGGCGCGGTGCCCCGCCGCCGCGCCCGGAAGCGCGCCTGCCGCCCCGTCTCGCGCCGCAACTCGTCCCAGCCCACGTCGAGCAGTTCGCGGCGGGCCTCT
>CAXTPM010000223.1:0-7854 GCA_964245865.1 uncultured Fimbriiglobus sp.
GCAAAGCGGCGTCAAGCCGTGGAGCATCCTGGCCATCACCTTCACCAACAAGGCGGCCGGCGAAATGCGGAGCCGGGTGCAGCAGCTCTGCCCCGGCAACAAGGTGGTGGTGAGCACCTTCCACAGCCTCGGCGCCAGGCTGTTGCGTCAATATGCGGACCGGCTCAACCTGGACCGCAACTTCACCATCTACGACGTGGACGACCGCAACAAGCTGGTCAAGGAGGCGCTCGACGCCCTCGGGCTGGACAACGTCAAGTTCACGCCCGACCGCATCGCCGGGGCCATCAGCAAGGCGAAGAACATGCTGCTACCGCCGAAGCAGTACGAGCAGCAGGCCGGCGACTTTTTCACCCAGACCGCGGCAAAGGTGTATTTCGGGTACGAGAAGCGACTGCGGGCCGCCAATGGCATGGACTTCGATGATCTGCTCTACCTGCCGGCCATGTTCCTGCGGCACAACGAGGAGCTACGGGCCGAGCTAGACGCCAAGTATCGGTATGTGCTCATCGATGAATACCAGGACACCAACTCGGCGCAATACGAGATCTCCCGCCGGCTGTCGTTGCACCACCCGAACCTGTGCGTGGTCGGCGACCCGGACCAGAGCATCTACAAGTGGCGCGGCTCGGACATCAAGAATATTCTCGACTTCGAGCGTGACTTCCCCGACACTAAAGTCATTACTCTGGAGCGCAACTACCGCAGCACGCAGTCGATTCTGCACGCGGCGAGTGTCTTGATTGATCACAACACGCAGCGCAAGAAGAAGACGCTCGTCACCGAGAACGCGGGCGGCGAACCGGTGCGCGTCGTCACGTTCGATAGCGGGCTGGACGAGGCCGAGGGGGTGGTCGAGCGCATCAAGAAAAGCGTCGCGGCGGGCAAGTTCCGCTACCGGGACCACGCGATTTTCATGCGCATCAACGCCCTCACGCGCACCCTGGAAGGCGCATTCATCAAGCACGGCGTGCCGTTCCAGATCGTCAAAGGCTTGGCGTTCTTCGAGCGCAAGGAGAACAAGGATGTCATCGCCTACTGTAGACTTTTGGTGAACCCCGCCGACACGATTAGTTTCCTGCGCGCGGTCAACGAGCCGCCGCGGGGGGTGGGCAAAGTCTCACTCGAACGGCTCCAGTCGTATGCCAACGCCAACGAGTTGACGCTGCTCACCGCCGCCGAGCGCGTCGGGCAAATCCCGGAGATCAAGGGCAAGGCCGTCAACGGCCTGCGCGACCTCGCCAAGATGCTGAGTGATTTGCGCGCCCAACTGGAGTTGCCGCCGCACGAAATGATGCGCCTGGTGATCGACCGCACCGGCTACCGCAAGATGCTGGCTGAGTCCGGCGAGGACGACGACGCCGACCGCCTGGCCAACATCGAGGAACTCATCACCGCCGCGCAGCAGTTTTACAACGAAGACCCGTCGCGCACCCTGGGTGATTTTCTCGAACAAATCACTCTGGCATCGGATGTCGATGGCTGGGACGAGTCGGCAGATCATGTGTCGGTGATGACGTTCCACGCCGCGAAGGGGCTGGAGTTCCCCGTGGTGTACCTCATGGCCGTCGAGCAGGGGATATTGCCGCACGAGCGCAGCCTTGCCAAAGACGAAGACATCGAAGAAGAGCGGCGCCTCTGTTTTGTGGGCATGACGCGGGCGATGCGCGAGTTGTACCTCACGCACTGCCGGCTGCGCGACTACCGCGGCCAGGCGCTCTACTCGATCCCGAGCACGTTCCTCGAAGAGTTGCCCCCCGAAGTGCTCCACGACGACCAGAGCGCGAGCAAGAACACCGCGCGCACCGCCCTCGAGGACTGGCGCGCCAAGGTCGGCATGACGGCCTCGAACAGTGGCTACGGCACGCGCAACACCGCCGTCGCGCCGCCCAAAACCGCGTGGCCCACGGGTGGCCAACCGAGCGGCACCGGCGAGGAGTTCGAGGCGGGGCAGGTGGTGCAGCACGAGAGCTACGGCATCGGGCAACTCACCGAGGTGAGCGGATTCGGAAGCTTGAGGCGGCTAAAGGTGCGCTTCGCGGGGCACGGGGAGAAGACATTTATTGCCGACAAAGTGCAACTGAAAGTGGTGAAGCGGGCGTAGGCGGGGCTGCGCGTCACCAGTTGAACCAGACGACGAAGCGTACCCCCTTCGGCCCGAACTCCTCCTCCAGCACGCGGGCGATGGCGAAGGGGACGGCCCACTGGCTCGGGTAGTCCGGGGGTGGGTCGGCGAGTCGGTGGCCTCGAATCTCGGTCCAGAGCGCGTGCGTGTACCCGCCCACCTCACCGGGGCCGTATTCCGCCTCGTGGTCGGCATTTGCCTGTAGTTCCCTGGCAACCTGCCCCGAGGAGTCCGGCGGCACACCCCGGCCCGCCGCCAGCGATTCGACCTCCTTGCGGCCGGTCACGCAATCTTTTGAAAGGCCGAAAAGGCGTTCGGAATCGTCGTCGGAAATCTCGACCAGCGTGCCGAGGTTGACGGCCCCGAACCACGCGGCATCGGGCGCAGGCCGCTTGACCTCAATCCATCCCTCGATCCAGAACGGCATTGCTCGCCCCCCAATGTCGGCCGGCCGCACCGCAAAGCCGGATTTCCTGTAACACCCACCCCGCGATTTGGTACACTCTCCGAGTCCCCCTTTTACCCGCCGCCGGTCCCCCGGCGCGACTGCCCCCCTCCCCGACCCCGGAGTTCCGTCCCATGTTGCGAATCACGCTCGCCCTCGCCGCCGCCCTGATCGCCTCGGCTGCCGGCGCCGCCGAGTTCAAGCTCGACGCGGAGAACACCAAGATCACCTTCGTCGGCACTAAGAAAGACGGCAAGCACGAGGGCGGGTTCAAGAAACTCGCCGGCACCGCCAGCGTCAGCGGGACCGACCTCAGTACCCTCAAGCTCGAACTCGACATCCCCGTCGAGTCGCTCTACTCTGACGACGCTAAGCTCACTGGGCACCTGAAGTCGCCGGACTTCTTCAACGCCAAAGAGTTCCCGACCGCGAAGTTCAAGCTCACCAAGGTCGAGCAGTCCGAAGGCTCCTCGGTCCTCGTCGGCGACCTGACGATGCTCGGCAAGACCAAGGAAATCAAAATCCCCGCGCAGATCAAGGCGACCGACTCGGGCCTGAAGATCACCAGCGACTTTAGTATCGAGCGCAGCGAGTGGGGCATGACCTACGGCAAGGGCAAAATCGACGAGAAGGTGAAGCTCAAGATCGACCTCAACGCCAAGAAGTAGGTCGCCGCTCCGTGGTTATGCAGCCCCCGCCGCCGCTCGCGGAAGTCGCCGAGAAGTTCCAGACGCTCGTCGTCCCCGCCGCCGGCGCCGCCGCACTCGTGGCGGCGTGCGCCGTGGCCCTCTCGCGCCGGCTCGGCGGCGCGGCCGGGGCGCTCGGCGTCGCGGCGGGCGTGGCGTTTGCGAACTGGGGCGCGGGCACCGTGCCGTGGCGCCCGGACCCCGAGCACCCGCAGGGGTTCCAGGCGGTCCTGCCGGGCGCGCTGGTGGTGGCCATTCTGGGTCTGCTGCCGACGCGGCTGGCCGCGGGCCAGAGGCGCTGGCCGCTCGCGGTCGGATGGCTCGTCCGCTTCGCCGTGTTGACTTACCTCGCCGGCCTGCTGACGCCCAAAGCGACCGGGTCCGAACTCGCCACCGCGCCGGGCCTCGCACTCATTATTACTCTCCTGTGGTACGCCCTGGACCGCGCGATTGCCGCGCCCGACCCGACCGCCGAACGGCGGGACGTGAACCGGGGCGCCGAGGCGGTCGCCGGCGTCGGGCTGGCGCTGACCCTTTCGAGCGGCGTGATGCTCTACGGCCACATCGCCAGCTTCTGCGACCTCGCCACCGCCGGCGGCGCGGCCCTCGCCGGGGCGGCGGCGGTCTGCGCGGCGGCGCGGGTCACGGGGCGCGGCGCGCTCGGGCCGGGGCTGTGGCTGCTGGCGAGCCTCGCCTACGCCGGGGCGCAGGGGTCCGACAGCCTGGTGCCGAAGTACGCCTACGCGCTGCCCGTGGTCGCCACCGCCGCGCTGGCGCTCTTCGGCCGCACCGCGCGACTTTGGCCGCGCCGCACCCCCGGTTGGGCGCTGCGCCTGGGGCTGGTGGTGGCCGTCGCGGCGTCGGCACTCGTGCTGGCCGGGCGCGTCGAGCAGTTGCCGTGGGAAGAGAGTTGGGACGAGCCGGCGCCGACCAAATCGGCCGGGGAGTAGCGCGCATGGTCCGCCTCGCCGCGTTCGCCGACGAGATTTCGCCCGACCCCGCCGCGCAGGTCGCCGCGCTGGTGGCGGCGTGCGTCGGGTCCGTCGAGTTCCGCTCGGTGCGGGGCGTGAACTGCCTGGCCATGAGCGACGCCGAGATCAGCGAGTACGCCCGGCAGTTGGCCGACGCCGGCGTCGGCTTCTCGGCGCTCGGCTCGCCGGTCGGCAAAGCCCCGATCGACGGCGACTTCGGCGAGCACTTGGCGAAGTTCCGCCGCGCCGTGGAACTCTGCCGGCGGCTCGGCGTTCCCCGGATGCGCGTGTTCAGCTACTACCCGCCGGAGGGGTCGCCGTTCGCGGGGGACTGGTCGCCGTGGCGCGCGGCGGTACTCGACCGGCTCGCACACCAGGTCGAACTCGCCTCCGAAGCTGGCGTGACGCTGTTCCACGAGAACGAGCACCGCATCTACGGCGACACCCCCGAGCGCTCGGCCGACCTACTCGACTCGATTAATTCGCGCCACTTCCAAGCCGCCTACGACGCCGCGAACTACGTCGTCGTCGGCGCCGACCCGGTCGCCGGGTGGGACGCGACGGCCACGCGGGTGGGCCACCTGCACCTCAAGGACTGGGCGCGCGGCGGCGCCCACGGCGTGCTGTTGGGGCACGGCGACGGCCGATGGGACTACGCCCTGGCCGGCGCGAAGCGGCTGAACTTTAGCGGCTTCGCGGTGCTGGAACCCCACCTGCGCGGCGGGGGGCCGACGGGGGGTGTCACCGGCGCCGACCTGTTCCCGGCGGCGGTCGAAGCCGCGCGGGCGATGCTCGCCGCGGCGGGCCTGGCGGAAGTGCCGGCGTTCTCGTGAGTCCCCCGGCGCGCCCGGTCCATGTGCGGGTCAGCGGCCCCGACGGCCTCGTCACCCCGGCGCGCGTGCGATTCAGCCGCCTCGATGCGCCGGGCGAGTCGGTCGCGCCCCTGGGCCACGCGCTACCGTTCCCCGTGGCCAGGGGCGAGCTTGTCGGCGGCGGCGTTCTGGTCGAAGCGCCGGGGGCGCCGGCCGAGGCGTGGGCCACGATTGACGGCGAGTGCGAGGCGCCGCTGCCGACCCTCGTGCCGCTGCGGGTGCAGATTAGTAAAGGGCCGGACTTCGTGCCTGTCGATGAGGTCGTCACGCTGGTGGCCGGGCAACTGACGCTGCGCTTCATGCTGGCGCGGAGTCCGTGCGCCGCGCCCCCCGGTTGGGCCGGGCTCGACCCGCGCGCGCACTGGCTAGATGTGGATCAAGCGGCACTCGAGGCGGCGTCCGAGGGGTTAGGCCGGGCCGACGTGCTGGCGAAGTTCGCCACGGTGCCCTCGTTCGACGGCCGCACCTACCCGAGCTACCCCCTGCTGAGCAGCTTCAGCGGCCAGGCGTTCGCGCGCGAACTCGGCACCACGCGAGTGAGCGTCGGCACGCTCAACCGCCACGGAGCGCTCGGCGAACTGGCACTGCTGGGCACGCACCGCGTCGTCCACCCGCTCGCGGCGGGCGACGACGAAACCCCCGGCGACTGGCAACTCGGCGACTGGTGCGACCAAGCCCACCGCAAAGGCGGGTTCGCGCTGTGGGTGCGCCCCTTCGAGCCAGGGCACGGCGGCGAGGCGCTGCCGCTGGCCATTCTGGGCAAGATCGACGGCATCGAGTACGACGGGCGCCCGCGCAAGACGCCGATCCTCCCGGCGTGGTACTCCCTCCTAGACGCGGGCCACTTCGTCCCGCTCATTGGCGCGAGCGGCAAGGACTCCAACCGCGCGCGCCTCGGGCTGCCGCGCACGCTCGTGCCGCTGGCCGAAACCGAACGAGGGAACCCCGCGGCGTGGCTGGGCGTACTGCGCTCTGGGCGCGGCGTCGTGAGTGCCGGGCCGTTCCTCGACTTCGCCGCCGAGGTCGTCGGCACCCGCGCCCACTTGACGGCCCGCGCCACCTCGCAGACCGCGTTCGGCCGGCTGGAACTCGTGGCCGGCGGTGCGGTGGTGGCCTCGGCCCCGGCGTCGGCGACCGGGGGAGGCTTCGGCGCGACCCTCGAAGCCGACGTGGAGATCACCGAATCGAGTTGGGCGGCGGCGCGCGTCGGCGGCGGAGCGTTCGCGCACTCGGGCGTCGTGAGGCTCGACGGCGAGGTGGGGCCGAAGCGCGCGAAGGCGCGCGAGGCGTTGCTGCGGCGCCTGGACGTGGGGCGCGAGTTCGCGCGCGGAGCGCTGCCAGGGGCGACTAAGGCGCGGTTCTGGGCGTGGGACGAGGCGACGGCAGCGCTGGGCGGCGATAGCAGCGATCATTAGGATGACGGAGTTGAACCCGCTCCGTCGGCTCATTGTGGCAGGAACCCGGAAGTCTTGCGAGGTCGTGATGCCTGTCGTTCGCCCGGTCGGCTGTCTGATCTGTCTGCTTGTGGTGATGGGGTGCGTCGAGGCTCCCCCCACCAAAGAACCTGACGAAATATCGGTCTCGTGCGAGTATATCGACCGCTGCTTAGCGCGCCTAAAGGCCGAGCCGGAGGCCGAACTACTCGGCGACCGAGCCGCTTCGGTCGTGACCTCTGCAGAGCGCACGCTGCCCGTGTTCTGGGGCGCCGATCCGGCGAGCCTGTCGGCACCGCTCCGCGCCAGGATCGACGCCTACCCCACTCAAATTCGCGGCTGGGTGGACCGCATCAACGAACTCAAGTCGGCCCAAGCGGTCAAGTCGATGCAGGCTCTCGCCCAGGAACACAACGAGTGGCGTAAAGCGAACCAGGACAAACTCTGGCAGGACTTTATCAACCGCGACGAGGACGTAATCCGAAAGATGCAGACCCTCGCCGCCGGCATGTCGGCAGGGCCGTCACTGACCGAGGCGTCGAAAATCCTGCTGGCCCACCAGAAACTGATGAACCAGCACGCCCGCTCGCAACTCACCGACTACCAGAAGCGGGCGATCCGCCACAGCCACGGGTTCGTCTCGTTCGTCCTCACCAACACGATCACGCGCGACTCGGTCCTCATCGCGGCGTTCGAGGAGAACCAAGTTGCCAAGATCGACGCTGGGTTACTCGACGCCAATACGCGGCGCCTGTACGACACGGCCATCGGGTTTATGGACAACAAGCTCAAGGAGCGCACACGCTCCGACTTCCTCCTCAAACTCATCGAGACCGAGAAATGGCCGCTCAGCGACTTCTAGCGGCGTATTGCTTGGCCGCACTCGGCGCGGTGGGTGGGGCGGGGCCAGTCGTCGCCCAGGAGCGGGCCGAGCCGGGAGCGATTGCCCTGCCGCGGTGGGTGCGTGTGTCGGCGAACGTGGGCAAGTTCGCTCCCAAGATAACCGGCGTGATCGACGCCGCGTCGGCCGAGGCGCCCTTGGGTAGCGCACTGAAAGTCGGCGACGCGGCGGTTTCGGCCGCGAATGTGTTCCACACCAACGCGCGCCTGATTGGTAGCCGCAAGGTTCCACCGGGCGCGCTCGCCGGCCGCTACGCAGCCGGGCTGCGCACGGCCGGGCAACTGCTCGGGCTGGCCGTCACCGGCTACGAACTGGTTAACGGCAACCTCTCGGCGAGCCAGGCCGGGCGGGACGCGGTGCAGATTGGCGCGGCCACCGCTGCCACCTCGCTCGCCTACGCGGGCATGATCTACGCCGCCGG